>NZ_JAAHFZ010000132.1:0-4223 GCF_010672795.1 Moorena sp. SIO1G6 | reverse complement strand
AGATTAGCGATCGCACTCTTATACACACTTAACTCTTTTTGTCAATTTAGGGCGATCGCCTCTCTATGCACACTTGACTCTTTTTGTCAAGTTTTATGTTAAGAAAGATGTTTATAAAGCATAGCTTAAAAAGGGGGACTTTGAGGCTGAAAAGCGTACCTCATAAATCCTATAAACGCTATAAACTCAATCAACCTGCTCTGGCATGGCTAAGAAAACGCCTTGAAGAGGAAATCACTCAAGAAGAAGCTAAAATTCGACAGGAAGATTTAGAAAATTTTAAACAAATTGTTGATAGTTTTCGTCCAGAAGGCTCTAAACTATATAGCTACTAATGATTGTTTTTGTCGATACCGGCCTTTTAGGGTTGTTATCTTCTCCCAATGACAAATTAGAAGCACAACAATGTCAGCAATGGCTTTACTCTCTTTAACTGAATCCTAACACCCGTTCACGCCACACCCAGTAAGGCTAATCATAATTCCTCTATCCTTGATTAACTCTTATCTCTTGCCTCTTGCCTTTTGCCTCTTGCCTCTTGCCTCTTGCCTTTTGCCTCTTATCTGTTCCCTGTTACCTGCTCCCTACTCCCTTTATTCTATACTAATAGTGTCACTGTCTTGAAACTGTCATGATTGCTGATAAAAGTCCCAATTACATTTCCAAAGAAGACTATCTATCCTACGAAGAAGATAGTGCCATCAAACACGAGTATATTGATGGAGAAGTCTATGCCATGGCTGGGGCGAGTGATGCCCATGTTACTATTGCCCTTAACCTGGCTTCAGCCTTAAGAAATCATGTCAGGGGCACTGGCTGTCGGGTTTATATGGCAGATATGAAAACTTATGTTGAAGCATCCAATAGTTATTATTATCCTGATGTTATGGTGACTTGCGATGCCAGAGACCGAGAATTGAGCAATTATAAAAAATATCCTTGTTTAATTGTGGAAGTTTTATCTCCCAAGACTGAAGCCTTTGACCGGGGTGACAAATTTTATAATTATCGAAAATTAGACACCTTGGTGGAATATGTTTTAATTAGCCAAAACCATCAGCGGCTAGACTGCTTCCGCCGAAATTCTGAGGGAATTTGGACATTGCAATTTTATGATCCGGGCAGTGAGATTAATCTAGAAACTGTGGATTTTAGGACTAGTCTTGAGGCTTTGTATGAAGATGTAATGTAAGCCGTCAGCCATCAGCTGTCAGCCTTCAGCCTACAGCCAAGGGATTATCCGAGGGAGAAGCTACGGGAACGGGCATTAGATGAAAGCAATCAGATATTCAAGGGAAATTTATACCTTACTCCTTTTTTTTTACAAATATGAGATGCACCCATTGATGGGTGTTGTGGTGGCATAAGCCAAAAACCAATAACTTTGTATAATGGATTTATAGAAAGTTATTGAACATACTTCCTAAGACTTATGCGTGACCTAGAACAACTGATAAAAAATATTCAATAATTACCAGAAGACGCTCAAAACATTATTGCCGATATCATTGAGGTATTCAAAAAACAGTATGTAACGAAAAAACCGGTATCTCTTCATCCCCTGGAATTAGAGAATAAACCATTTATTGGTATGGGTCGTGATCGACAAGATACTCAAAATAGTAGCGAATGGGTGAGAATAATTAGACAACTTACTCCCTAAAACCCAAGAAGGATAAAATCCTCCCTCTTTTAAGATTATAATGTACTTTCTTCGTCGGTAGCTTGGAGAATTGCTTGGTACAATTGAGAACTAATACGAAAGTCCATTGTTTCAATCAATTGATCCATTAATGGTTTAACTGCCGGAATTAAATTACTTTTCTTGGCTTGCACCATAATTCCCAGTAAGCCCACAATAGTTAGCCCCAATTCTTGAGCAACTGCTCGTCCTCGTCGTTCATCCATCAGTAGCAAATCAGCATTCATTTCCAGTGCTAATATGATCGCTTCTGCTTCACCTAAATCGATGGTTTCTTGACTTTCCTGAAGTGTGAAAACTTGCTGCTTATCTGAAACAGCATGAGTTTTAATCCAAGATAAGGTTTGAACTTCTACTGTTCCAGGTACAATTTTTCCGATACCAACCATTTCATTGTAGACAGCAACGGGAATAATCACAGAACCATATAAGCGATGCAAGAGGTTAAGTTGATTGATGCCTGCTAGATTAGTAATCGGTGATGTATCGCTAATAATAATCACAGCAAACTCATCGATTGTAGGGTTTTAAGGTCTGCTTCAAAATCAGCAACATCATAATTCAAATCTAAACCGCGCTTGGCCAGTTCATGCTGAAACTCAATCACAGTTAAACCCGTCCAGGCACGGACTTTGCCACTGCTAATTTTGTCTTGCTTATAGAGCATCAGCGCAATTTCAAGTTTGAATTCATCCTCAGTCATTTGGCTAGCTTGGACAATATCGTCAGGGATAACTACACTCATAGCTACACTATTAAGTAATTGATATATTATGAATAGTTACTTTAATTTTATCATAAATTTAAACTGAATCATAACACCCGTTAAAGCCACACCCAGTAAAGCTAATCATAATTCCTCTATCGTTGATTAAATCTTGCCGTCTTGATGCAGTCGCTCATGGGGGAAACCACGGCAGTTGCTCATGGGGGGAACCCCCAAGACCGCACTGCCTCCCCAAGACCGCGCTGCATCGCTCTTGCCTTTTGTCTTTTGTCTCTTATCTCTTCCCTGCTCCCAACTCCCGATTCCCGACTCCCTAAAACCCAGAACTTTCTACCTCACCCCATTTAAAAATACTGTAAAATTATAGTAGTTAACTGACTACGCCCCCACAACTAGTTATGATCAAAGCAATTACTGCTAGTGGAAAAATCGATCCATCAGGTCAATTATCCTTAGACTACCCAATTGAATATACTCCCCCTAAGCCAGTAGGAGTAATTATTATGTTTGACGAAACAGATGGGGAGGTAAATAGGTTTTGGAAGTCAGTAACTATCAACAGCAACCACTCCTGTCAGCTAAACAGTTGCAAGAGGGATTAAAGCAGGCGTTGACAGAATCGGGGTATGATTCAAGGGAGAAAATTATCGAGCTTGTGCAGGAGATTAAGCAGGAAATTGCTCAAGAAAGGAAGACTAACCACAAATGAACCGCCGCCGCATTCTCAAAGCTGGACAGCCTTACAGTTTTAGGCAATATTTTGACCTTCCCTTTACCCTAGAAGATATCTTGGCTGAATTTGACTGTACCTTTGTGCGATCGCATATCGATCTTCCCCGTCAGCCCTTCACTGCTGCTATTGAACCCCTGCTGCACCAACTCCAGCGTAACCGCAAGCGCATTGAGCTGATCAACGAAACTGCCCGTCGCGAAGCCCTGATTGCACCAATTCTGTTTGAAGTAGTCGATCTAACTAATCACCGCATTTACATTGAATATTCCATTGCCGTTAGCGAACACCTGCGGGGAACTTTAGATTATTACATTGCCAACCATAACCTGATTGTGATCGAAGCCAAACAATCTGATCTGGTACGGGGCTTCACTCAACTGGCGGTAGAGTTGGTTGCCCTTGATCAGTGGCTCCAGTCTGACCAGAGAATTTTGTATGGCATTGTTACCACCGGAGAAGACTGGCGTTTCGGTACTTTTAATCGCCAAGAACGTTCCATACAACAAGACCCCAAGCGCTACATCGTTCCAGAAGAGCTAACCCAGTTGCTGGAAATTTTAGTCGGGATTATGACTTGAAACGGTTAATTAATTATAGTGGTTTTTAATTAGGGAATCGGGAATCGGGAATCGGGAATCGGGAATCGAGAAAAAGAGGGAAGTGTGGGGCCTCACAAGGGTAGGGCAATTACTTTGTATAATGGTAAGCATTCAGCTATCAGCTATCAGCTATTAGCATTCAGCTATCAGCTATCAGTTATCAGCTGACGGCTATCAGCTATCAGCTGACGGCTATCAGCTATCAGCTTTTAAATAACACAAGTAAGCATTCGTTTAATCTTTGTTACGTCAGCTGAATGCTGAATGCTGACGGCTGACGGCTGACGGCTGACGGCTGAATACTTACGTATAATGGATTTATATAAATTTATTGGACATACTTCCTAAGACTTATGCGTGACCTAGAACAACTGACCAAAGATATTCAAGAACTACCAGAAGACGCTCAAAACATTATTGCCGATATCATTGAGGTGTTCAAAAAACAGTATGTAACGAAAA
>NZ_JAAHFZ010000131.1:0-4636 GCF_010672795.1 Moorena sp. SIO1G6 | reverse complement strand
GAGGCGCTCCACTAGAGACAATCAAACGGTATGTGCAAAATCAAAAAGAGGTTTAGGGAATAAATTCCTGTTCGGGCTAACCCCATGGATAGAATCCAGGGGCTTGCGCCCTCAGGATTTTCGGTCAAAAATTCTTCTATGAAATCCGTTGAATCAATCAATCTGAAAAATCAGTTTTCTAGGTAGAGACGTTCAATTGAACGTCTCTACTGGGTAACGCAGCACCAGGAACAATTTAATCTTTGGTTAGAAGAAGCAAGGCAAACTGGGAAAATGATTGAATAGTAAACTTGATAATTCTTAATTAACGTGAGTTCGACGGAGTCTCAAACCCTCATTCTTTCGTAAGCTGGAAGGCTGATTCTTTCGTTGGACAACCCAAAATTGATATTTTCATCGAACTCACGTTTAATTAGATGTAACACTCATCGTTTATTTGCTACCAGATTTAGTCTAATTCAAAGGCATCCTTATAATCCTTAGCCAAAGACATATCCTGCTCTTCCTTAAATAACAGACAGTTTTCTACAACCAACACATCTAAATTTGTGCCCATAAAGCAGGAAAAGGCATCTTCTGGGGTGCAGACAATCGGTTCACCTCGGACGTTAAAGCTGGTATTCACTAAAACCGAGCAACCTGTACGTTGTTTAAACGCTTTCAGCAGCTTGTAGTATCGTGGATTGGTTTCCAGATGAACTGTTTGTACCCGCGCCGAATAGTCCACATGAGTCACCGCAGGAATTGTCGAACGCGGGACATTGAGTTTCTCAATCCCAAACAACCCTTTTTCCTCTTCCGTCATGGAACGCTGCAATTCTTGCTTGACCTCAGCCACTAGCAGCATATAGGGACTTTCCCGATCTAACTCAAACCAATCTGAGACATCCTCAGCCAGCACAGAAGGTGCAAAAGGGCGGAATGATTCTCGAAATTTAACTTTTAAATTCAGTTTCTTTTGCATTGTTTCCGAGCGGGGGTCAGCCAAAATCGATCGCCCACCTAAAGCACGGGGGCCAAATTCCATCTGTCCCTGAAACCAACCTACAGCTTTTTCTGCTGCTAAAGCATTGGCTGTTTCATGAATCATGCCGTCTTCACTCAGGGGATGAATCACTGCACCAGCAGCTTGTAAACGGCGTTCACACTCTGCTGGGCTGAAGCTAGGCCCCAAATAACTGCCCTGCATGGTATCTTGACCCGCTACGGTGGTTCTGGGTTGTTTTGCATACAGGTAATAGGCGGCTAAGGCTGCTCCCAAAGACCCGCCAGCGTCACCAGCCGCTGGCTGAATCCAAATTCGTTCAAAAGAACCATCCCGTAAAATATTACCATTGGCAACGCAATTTAACGCCACCCCACCCGCTAGACACAGATTACCATGAGGACTGTCTTTTGCCAGGTTGCGAGTGATTTGCAAGACAATTTCCTCTGTTACACTCTGAACCGATGCGGCTAAGTCCATGTGTTTTTGTGTCAGTCTGTCTTCCGGAGTGCGGCGTGGCCCTTCAAACAGCTCGTCAAACTTGTCATTGGTCATCGTTAAACCGGTACAGTAATTAAAATACTCCTGGTTCAGGCGATAACTTCCATCGGGTTTTAAATCGACTAAATGTTCTAAAATTCTCTCAGCATAAATGGGTCGCCCATAGGGTGCTAAACCCATGACTTTATATTCACCCGAATTGACTTTAAAGCCGGTATAGTAGGTAAATGCAGCATAAAGCATTCCCAGGGAGTGGGGAAAATGTAACTCCTTGGTAATCGTTAACTGATTGCTGTTTCCCTTGGCAACTGTTGTGGTGGCAGATTCTCCCACACCATCAAGGGTCAGTACAGTTGCCTCTGTAAATGGAGAGGGAAAAAACGCACTGGCAGCATGACTCAAATGGTGTTCAGAAAACAATAATCGTTTGGCATCAAATGAACCAAAGGTTGCGAGCGCATCCAGAATTGTGCCTTTTTGAAATAGTTTATTCGTTAACCATAACGGAATGGCTTTAGCAAAGGAAGTATACCCGCTGGGTGCAAATCCCAAATAGGTTTTAACTAAGCGGTTAAATTTCCGCAGGGGTTTTTCATGAAATACCACATAATCTAGTTCATGTAGTTCGATTTCTGCTTGTTTGAGACAGCTCGCGATCGCATTGAACGGAAACCGTAAGTCATGTTTAATACGGGTAAAACGTTCTTCTTGAGCGGCTGCAACAATTTTGCCATTGATAACAATAGCAGCAGCACTATCATGGTAAAAGGCTGAAATACCAAGAATTTTCATGACGGATTACCTCAGGCTTTTCATATATTTGCCATGGGGAAGCAAATTTTGACGCTCTATCCAATAACTTTGGACTTCTGGCTCAAGATTTCTTTGAATGAAATCAATCCCGAAGAAACGGGACACTAGAGCAATCGGAGTGATTATTATATAAAATAATAGTGTTAGCAGCAGATTCAATCCGATGCTGAACAGCGGAGCCAATACAGAGTAAATTGGAGATAAAAGTTGGGGAGAGAACACGGTTATCCCTCCTACCCCAACAGCAACAATTCCTAAGCTGAGGGTGTAAGGTAATAGTAGACTGCCCAACAGTAACATGACAAGCATGACAACCCCAAAACGCTGAATCCGTCGCCGGCGATTTGGATGGTGTTGGACATCTAATAGAGCATCACTGACCGTTTGTTTACTACTATTACTGCTCACAATGATTTTCCTTCTTTGAGTTTTTCGAGTGAAGAACCGTAGCAGTCTTGCAGACGAGCAAAACAACCCTCCGCATATTCCTTAGCCGGTTGAATACCGGGATGAAGCCAATCACGGGCTAATCCAATTTCGGGATTGCCTTTATACTGATCGGTCAAAACACCTAAACCGGGACCCACTAACTTGCCTACATGAATCAAATGCTTCATCGGTTCAAAGACCGCCACATCGAAGCTTGAAAAGACCCACATCACGCCAAACTGTTCACAAAGTGCTTCACACACCTTATAGTTTTTGAACAGATGCATTGGGTTGTTATAAGTACTTAGAAGCTGCTTGTGAGCTTTGAGAACATCTCTGGCTTCCCAATCTCCCCGATCATCCCATCCCACAATATGAGTGGGCATACAGTGAAATAAACGACCATTGTCACCGATATATTCCCGTCGAGCCATACCCGGTGGGAAGGTGAGCAAAACAATATTGGGCTGCAAAATCTGTAGTGCTGAAATTAGGGTGCGAGTAATGTAATCTGCACTACCGCCCCCCATACCCAAGTTCCAGTTGATCACCTGACGACCGAGGTAACTTTGCAAAAAATCTGTAAGAACCGCAGGATAAGTTTTCTCCTCCGGAAGACCTGTACCAAAAGCATCACTAGACGCGACTGTTACGAAATGAATCGCATCTTCGGGAACTTGGTGACGCATTTCAAATTCAGGACAACGATAGCCATAACTGTTGATCTGATAAGTGATATCTTCTGAGCCCAAAACGGGATGGGGTTTTTTTCTATATTCCTTTTCGCGATCGCTGCCAAACCACTTAAACTCACCGGACTTATACACCTCTACCACAGGCGTATAGGGCATCTGATCTGGTAAAAAAAGAGATGCTGAAGCTTTGTAGGCTGATAGATTCATGCTCGTTCACTAACTGGACACAATCAATTTATTTATTCTGTGTTGATCATTCTGAAGCAGACAATCAAATCCAACCATTACTTTAAACAACTGTTAATCTTTTTAACATGAATTAACAGTTGCCAGAGATCGCCTCCAATTGCTCTAAAATCCTGCCAACGTCTAATCGTAGATTATGGCGAGATACTTCCCAGCGGGCAGTTAAAAGTGTGGATAGATATAGGGATCATCTTCTTGTTCCTTCTTCTCTCTTTTCTTACGGGTCACTGCTGATTTGAGAGAGGAGAGGTAGTTTTTGATAGACTGCCAAAGCTTGTCCATGTTTTACTCCTGGTTGGTTGATGTGTGTTCATACTGAAGCACGCCTATTGTATCAGATAATGCTTACACTTTAACCCAGAAATGTTGAATGATAGTTAAAAACCTAGACAAATAGCCTCTAATTTGATAAAATAGAGGCTAAATAAAAATATAATAATGTTGATTCGATGATATCAAATTTTCCAAAAATCGTCAAAAAATACCTAGAAAAACTACCTACTGATGATTATCCAGTCCTCAATACTTTCCTGTCTTGATGCAGTCGCTCATGGGGGAAACCCCCATGAGCGACTGCATCGCTATTTGTGTCAACCTGGTTAGACTTTGTATTAGATCAGAGTCAAACTAGTATGAGGAGTTTATTCAAACGTTTGAATGTACGTGGTATAGATGTAGACATATCGACTTTCTCTAAGGCGAGCAAAGTTAGAAATCCAATGGTGTTTTATAATTTGTTCGTTGACTTAAGAAAAAGTCTGAATAAAAACAAAAAAATAGGCAAAAATAAATTAGCCTTATTTCCGCGCTTATTCAACAATAGTGACCTTAACTAGTAAGCCTGGTTGACTGACAAAACTTAATGAAAAGCATAATCGTAGGTTTTTACCTTAAATTCGAGTCGATAGTACCTTTTCTGATGTTGTTTGCGGGAGGCCATGGCTGGGTCAGGGTCGTAATTAGAGGT
>NZ_JAAHFZ010000130.1:0-4680 GCF_010672795.1 Moorena sp. SIO1G6 | reverse complement strand
ACCTCTAATTACGACCCTGACCCAGCCATGGCCTCCCGCAAACAACATCAGAAAAGGTACTATCGACTCGAATTTAAGGTAAAAACCTACGATTATGCTTTTCATTAAGTTTTGTCAGTCAACCAGGATCGTTACACTCTTGACGTATCAATCGTTTCAATCGCTATCGTCGCCCCCCCATGTCCGTCAGTCAGCTGAAAATCTGTAGAAATCCTGAACTCTTTCACCTGGCATTACAGCTAGGTTTGAGCGCAATTCAGAATCTGATAGCGCAGTTTTTGAGAAACTATTGGGGAGACTGCTAGAAAAATCGGAATGCGTTCTAAAGTTGGACGGTACTGTATTGTTTGATTGACACCTGAAAGACACTCAATTCCGACTTCACTGGCAATATGAGAAATGGAGCCAACATCGTAGAGCATCGTATTAGCGGCAAGAAAAGCTAATGCCTGACCCGTTAATACCCGCAAAAGGCTATAGGTTGCACAGCGATAGAAAGTCGGTGTGTAGGTGACCATTCTATTTTGAGCCCGGGGATAAGTTCGCGAACAAAAAATGATTTCTTTCTCTTCTGGGTCAGGCTTTGGGATGGGCATTTTTTCCCAGTTCCGGTAAACACCTTCTCCTGTAGCTGCATAAAAACTTTCACCAGAAGCCGGAAAGAGCACCAGAGATTCTAGAAATTCATTTCCTTTCATCAACCCAATAGCAATACTATACTCTTTCTTGCCTTCTAAGAAATTTGCAGTTCCATCAATCGGATCAATAACCCAAGTAAAATCAGATGTTTTTGAACTGTGTTGGGGTTCCCCTTCTTCATACAAAATCCGATGGTCCCGATAGTGCTCTGTAATCATTGTGATCAGTTCAGCTTGTACTGCGAGATCCACTGAACTGACCGGGGTTCCATCCGGTTTTGTCCAAGTTGTTGGGGAGTTCGTAACTAAGGGTAGCACTCGCTCCTCAACCTGGTTTTGTAAACTTTTGAGATAAGTCATTGCCAGAGATCCTATTAAATCATATATTCTCCACCATCAATGATAAATTTCTGGCCGTTGATATAAGCGGCTTCTTCCGAGATTATGAATGCTACCAACACAGCCACTTCGTCCGGTTTCCCCAAGCGATTGAGGGGAATATTTCGTTTTGAGAGTTCATAGTCTTCTTGAGTATCAAGCTGAAATCGTTCGATGGTTTCTCTCGTGCGAGTAAAACCCGGAATCACAGAATTGACCCGAATATCTGGTGCTAGTTCTTTTGCCAAACAGCGCGTCATTACCAGCAACCCTGCTTTGGATGAACAGTAGTTTACGCCATTTTTTCGACCTGATATGGCGGTAGTTGCTCCAATATTGATAATATTGCCTTGCAAATGTTTAGCCTTCATCAGTCGAGCAACGGCACGAGAGACTAGAAAAGCACCCTTAAGATTGGTATCAATCACCCGATCCCATTCTTCCTCGGTCATTTCTAGGAAGGGTTTGTCAATGTTCATTCCGGCGTTATTAATTAAGACATCCACGCCACCGTAAGCCGCATCAACTTGTTGAACCATCGATTCGACTTCTTGGGAGTTGGAAATATCGGCACGAACGAGCATAGCTGTTCCTGACAGGGCTTTAATGTCTGCTACTGTTGCTTCAGCACTTTGAGTATCGCTTAAATAGTTAACAGCGACGTTATAGCCGAGGGATGCTAACTTTTTGGAAATAGCACTTCCAATTCCCTTACCACCTCCGGTCACTAGGGCTGTTTTCTTGTTAATTTCCATGTGATTCCAATCAAGTAGCCAGTAGAACGTAAAGTTCTACCGACTTCTGTTTAATCTTTAGAGGTTATCTTTAGAGGGCATCGAGTTTTTGCTTCAACTCTACGGGATCATCAGTGCGAGGACTGACCCAGCTATCGGGTTCGTATAACTCGGTTGATTGATCTTTACCGCGTCCGCAAGAGAGCATAGCAATTGTCTGGTCTTTCTGGAATTGACCTTTTTCTGCCAATTGAATCAGACCAGCAAACCCAATTAAATTAGACAATTCTAAATCGGTTCTCAAAGTGAGTCCCCGGTTTTGGAAAGCGTCTACCAAAGGTTGGGCTTTTTCTTTGACGTAGTCTGGATCAACATGGGTAATAATGCCGTTGGATTCTTGCAGACATTTGTAAAGTTCGGGATAATTTTTGACCGGATTGGTGGAATTGAGCGTTGGCTCAAATAAATCCTCGGCGAATGTTTTCGGCAAATCATCTTCAGTGAGGGTGGTTCGTCCGCTACTGTAGGCACGAGACATCACACTCATTTCCTCAGATTGGATGCAGATAATCCGGGGAATGTCTTCTGGGCGTTCTAAACCAAACTTAACCAGATTCTTATGCCCTCGGAGGTAGCCAATTGGCCCCATACCACTGGCAATAGTCTGTACGAAAAAGTCATATTTGGGCAATTTGCGAAATAGCTCGTAGGCGACTGTGGCATAAGGCTCTGTGCGATCATGCAGAGGGGCGATCGCATTTAAACCATTTTCCTTCGCAAACCGCTTGGCATAGGGACTAATTTGGGGGTAGTAGTCATCCACGTAGATGATGTAGTTGTTCTTGTTCTTCTTAATATGCTTGGTATTTTTGTAGTGACATTTTCCCGGCATAAAGAAGTAGGTTGTCAGTCCTAAATGAGCCGCGTAATGAGTATAGGTTCTTCCTGTATTGCCGGTAGAATAAAATACCAGGTTATCCAATCCCAGTTCTTTGCAGCGGCTGATGATTAGAGAGGCTTCCCGGTCTTTAAACGTACCTGTGGGGTTTTTCTCACTATCCATGAGTACATAAAGCTTTGCTCCATTGAGCAAGGGGCTAAGTTCTTCAAACTCTATTAACTCGCTAGCTCCCTCTCCAAGCGTGACGATATTGCTCCTATCCTGTAGAGGCAACAAGTCAAAATCCTGCCAAATACTGTCGTACTCAGAGTAGATGCTACCGTTATATGACCCTTCAAAGACGTACTCTAGTCGGCTACCACTTTGTTTACCAGCAGCGACCATCTCATCGAGTCCGTATTCTTCGTTGTAATCAGGGTTCAGTCCTCGTTGGAAAGCTCTAAGCTCGTTACCTACCATAGCTTATGTAACCATTGATACTTCAAACGCCTTTTTGATTATATATCCTGTGTAACTCAGAGCTTGTAAAAAAAAAATTGATATAAAGATAACTTATGAAGTCGTTATCTGGCAAGGATCTTCATAAGTTATCTTTAAGAATTGACCCGAGAAGCTACAACAGCGTACAACTTGCCGAAAAACTCTGTCGGAAACGGCAAGTTGACCAAAGTCGCTGAGTATCTACGTCAGATCCTCAAAAAAAGGGGGTGATTTGGAAACGGATGCGAGTGAGTCATCAAAAACGGCAAGATCCACATCAGCGGCTGGCTAAGAAAAACGACCTCGAAATGCTTGAACTAGCGGCTGCTGCCGATGAGCTTGACTTGCAAAACCCTTGACGAATCGGGATGCTGTTTGTGGAGTGCCGTCAGCTATAGCTATTACTTTAAAGGAGAGCAGAAGCGGCAAGAACAGACGAAAAAACGAGGCAAACGATTAAGTGTGTTGGGTTTGTGGCAACCGTTGGTGAAATTTATATGCAGTTTCGTGTTGGGGAGTTGGAAAAGTGAAGACTTTATCAAACTGATGGAGCAACAAGCCCAAGTTGCTGGTGAAATTTACCAACGTACGGGTCGAATCCGTGTTATCATCCTCGTGCTTCGGCTCGATTCATACCAGTAAAGCTGTAAAGCAGAAACTTCCCCAATGGCAAGCGATGGGACTTTATTTGTTCTTTTTGCCACCTTACTGTTCCGTTCCGGAACCCCATTGAGTTGGAGTGGGAGCATCTTAAGCGGGATCAATTGGTCGCTCAGATGTTTGAATCGGAGTCGGAATTAGCTTACCAGGTGAGTGTAGGACTTGAGGCTCGAGGAGAGCGCAATGGACATAAGGTTGAATATGTCAACCTGCGAGGTATGAAATAATCCTTTACAAACATCTCTTTTTTTCCCTGGGACTACTTAATAGATAGTTAAGTTGAGGTGATTGACTGCCTTATTACTTAGCTAAGTAATAGCTTTACTACCAAAGCTATACCAAAAACCAGTAAACCCCCAAGCTGTTTGATACTTGGGGGTTTACTGGTTTTTGGTCAACAACCCAAAGGGGTGATAACCAAAAATGAGGTGGCCAAGGCTCTGGGAGTAACCACTAGGACATTGAGGAACTGGGAGGCGGCAGGCAAAATAAAGGCGACCAAGAACAAGAAGGGCAGGAAAATCTATGATCTTGATTCGGTGGTTTACGAGGATTGATTGGAGTTGCTTTCCGGAAAGCAATAAGGGAATTCTACACGAGAGTTGACTGGTTATGATTCAGATATGGTCAATGATACAGCCAAAATTACTCCTATAAACTCTTTCACACTTTCCGGAAAGCAGTCTAAGAGTGGAGATAGGCAAATAAGGCGATCGCCCACCTAACAACCTCATCTGCACACTAAACACAGAGGTGCCCTAAGGCGTGTCATCAAATAGGTGTCAATCCAGTTTAAAATAGATAAATTCTTGGCGAGTTGAGTAATTTCAGGAGTGGTACAATGACGCGCCGCTATGCTTTGCGGAATGACCAGTGGGAACGCATCAAA
>NZ_JAAHFZ010000013.1:141678-248161 GCF_010672795.1 Moorena sp. SIO1G6 | reverse complement strand
TCAGGCCAGAACATCCTTCCTCTCGATAGCGTTTTTCCCAACGACTAATATAGCTCGATTGAACTCCCAACACTGCTTGGATTTCTCGGTGCTTGAGTCCTTGAATTCGCATTTTGACAGCTAAAGCTCGCTTTAGCTCTCTAGGATCCCGATTGCTAGCTATTAATTCTTCCAGAGTCATGAGAATATTTCTGGGTCAACTTATATTCCATCATATCTCATTATTATTCAAAATCATTTAGGATTACTATATATAGCGTTTTTAATAGCTATGAGGTACAGAGATTTTTTCCTTATTACCTATTCCCTACTCCCTACTCCCTACTCCCTACTCCCTACTCCCTGTTCCCTGTTCCCTACTCCCTGCTCCCTACTCCCTGCTCCCTTTACCATAGTTTACAAAACTTTACAAATCTCATCACCAAAATATCCGGGTTAACAAAATAAATTCTGCAAAGCTTACTAGACTAAAGTGCTGTCTATAGCGTTTCTCGATCAGATGTAAACCTAGGAGGTCTTTTTTTATTGTCGAATAAAACTCCCGATCTCTTCCCCCTCTTGCCTCCTCCCCTGATTGAGGGCGGTTAGGGGGAATTCCTCTTGCCTCTTGCCTTTTGCAGCAAGAAGCGTGTTTGCAACCTAGATACAAACGCTATATGCCTGACCCCTCAACTCTCCTACTACTAGCCTACAGCCACTGCAAAAATGCCACTGCTAGTCTTAACTACAGTCACAGCAGTATCTGCATGCCCACTGAGAAGCTCAACCAAGCCCCTGGGCAGTGGAAACCCCCCAATAGCATCAGTGCTCCAGAAGCGATCGCATTTGCTCAAAACTCTCGATTCAGTAATCTCAAAACAGTCCAGGGAAGGTATTCAGAAGAAATAGCCTTGCCCCCAACAGTGCGTTTGGGTAGCCAAGGGGAAGTTGTCACTAGACTACAAACTATACTGCAAGAGTTGGGATACTACCAACAGCCAGTGGATGGTGTATACGGCTCCAATACCTTTGCTGCTGTCTCTACATTCCAGCAAGCACAAGGGTTGAATGCGGATGGTATTGTTGGACCAATAAGCTGGATCACTCTACAAAGATTGCACTCAGAATCCTTATCTGCTAGCCAAGAGAGGGAGTTGATCGAGATTTCCCCAAATCAGCCAGAAACTAGAGGGGAACTCCAGGATACTATCATTGATAATTTTATTTCAACAGCAGAGTCTCCCTTAGCAAATCAATCGGTTAGTTCAACCCCCTTGAACGCCCTCTCCAATAAACCACTATACCTATGGTTGTTTGGCTGGGCAGTGGTATCTCTTGGAGGATGGGGAGTAATTGTACTACAGATAAACTATCATCGGCTTCCGATTCGGCTGAGGATAGGAAAATCCTCTACAAAAACAGGGCAACCTGACAATATTGTGCCCATAGAAGATAGCGAATCAAACATCTATTCAATGGATGATTTGCTAACTACCATCAGTGAGAGCGAGATAGACCAATCCTCAACCCCTGAAACAGTCTCTGAAACTGATGCTATAGAGGAAACTGTAGAGCAAAACAATCAAGACTTAAGCTTAGGGAAGTATGGTCTACTTCTGTTCACCAGCCCAGTGGCAACAAGCCCTAATAGTTTACCGATACAAGTTGAGGATAGTAAGGAAAATACAGCTAAGCTAAACTTGGCTAAATCCTCTACGTTGTTCTTGCCCTTAGATCAGATTAAATTTAAACAATCACCACCATCGATCGGTGAAGAGAATCTATCTTTCTCAGCTGTTTTGGAATCTCCTGCGGAAGGTCTCTACAGTTTTACCCACCCTTCTATATCGTCCGTTATTCAAGAATTGACCAACAGTGACTTAGTCGAAGTCGAAGCAGCTAAGGGGCGGATTCAACCTCTCAATAACTTCTTTACTGACCTGTATCGCCTTGCTCAAAACGCTAGCTTAGCTAACCAAAACCATCACCAAGATACCAGCACAAGTCAGGAAAATGTCCGCCGAACAGCCCAAAAGTCTGACCAAGCTGATCAACCTATCCCTGAGCAGATGAAACCAGGAACTGTAGTTGGTATCCTATCCCCGACTAACCCAAAAACAGGAGAACGGTATACCTACTCATTAATTGATGATGCTGGCGGGCGGTTTATGTTGACGGAGAATAAACTGGCTCTTACCGAGCAAAGCTTGATGAATTTCAAAACAGACACCAGCCATACCGTGATTGTCCGTCGCACTGATTCCAAAGGTATCTATGTTGATAAATCCTTTACTCTGCGTTTGAAGGCTGAGAACGAGTCAGCACCTCCTCAGCCCCCGGTTGAAAGCCAGAAGAAGGTATCCACTGAAACGCGATCGCTTACCAGTGTCAGCAGTTAATCAATTCAGGACTGACCGAGTAAGCCTACAGTTACAGGTAACTCTCAACTGATGGCACCAGCAGCAAAGATTGACCTTTGGTCACGCTACGCGATGAAGCGAAGCTTCCGCTAAAAGCGATTGGCCGTAGGCCACGCTACGCGAACGCAAATTTCTCAAAAGTGCATAAATTTGATAGGGTACCTAAATCAATTGTGATAATTTTTAATCTGAAGTTCCCTACTCCCTACTCCCTACTCCCTACTCCCTACTCCCTACTCCCTACTCCCTACTCCCTTTGCTATACATAGGTTTAGCTTAGCCGGATGCTACCAGTCCGGCATCAGCTATTTTTCTTCGGGTCTTGCCAAGATAAGCTAGAATTATTAAGAAATCTTTAGAAAAAATTTTAACTGCTGCTACCTATTTCCAGGCGCTGGTATGACTCTCCCAATTCGCAACGTTGCTATTATCGCTCACGTCGATCACGGCAAAACTACCCTAGTTGACGCTCTACTCAAACAATCCGGTATCTTCCGCGAAGGGGAAGACATTCCAGACTGCGTGATGGACTCCAACGATTTAGAGCGGGAGCGGGGTATTACTATTCTTTCTAAGAATACCGCCGTTCGGTACAAAGACATCCTAATTAATATTGTTGATACTCCCGGTCACGCTGACTTTGGTGGAGAAGTAGAGCGGGTATTGGGTATGGTGGATGGCTGCATCCTAATTGTGGATGCGAATGAAGGACCAATGCCTCAAACCCGATTTGTCCTGAAAAAAGCTCTGGAAAAAGGACTGCGCCCGATTGTAGTGGTCAATAAAATTGACCGACCCCAAGCCGACCCTTATGGTGCCATCGACAAAGTCCTGGATCTGTTCCTAGAATTAGGAGCAGACGATGACCAGTGTGAGTTTCCCTACCTATTTGCCTCCGGTCTACAAGGCTACGCCAAAGAAGATTTGGATGCAGAAGCGGTAGATATGCAGGCACTGTTTGAAGCAATTTTGCATCATGTTCCGCCACCAGTAGGAGACCCTGCTAAGCCCCTACAACTACAAGTCACCACCTTGGACTATTCCGAGTACCTAGGTCGGATTGTGATTGGCAGAATTCACAACGGAACTATTAAGGCCAGTCAACAAGCTGCTTTAGTTAAGGATACTGGGGACATAGTTCAGGCAAAAGTTACCAAGTTGATGGGATTTGAAGGACTCAAGCGAGTTGACCTAAAAGAAGCATCAGCTGGTTATATCGTGGCAGTAGCTGGGTTTGCTGATGCCAATATTGGTGAAACCATTACTTGTCCCAATGAACCCCAAGCCTTACCCCTAATTAAGGTAGATGAGCCTACCTTGCAAATGACCTTCTGCGTGAATGATTCGCCCTTTGCCGGTAAGGAAGGGGACTTTGTAACGTCGCGACAATTACGCGATCGCTTATTCCGAGAATTAGAAACAAACGTAGCACTACGGGTAGAACCCACTGACTCCCCCGATAAATTCCTAGTATCTGGTCGTGGAGAGCTACACCTGGGTATTCTGATCGAAACCATGCGTCGCCAAGGATATGAGTTCCAAGTTTCCCAACCCCAAGTGATCTACCGGGAAGTCAATGGTCAACCTTGTGAACCCTTTGAATATCTAGTGCTAGATGTACCAGAAGAAGCGGTTGGTAGCTGTATCGAGCGTTTGGGACAGCGCAAAGGGGAAATGCAAGATATGCAAGTAGGTGCCAATGGTCGCACCCAAATCGATTTTGTGATTCCTGCCCGTGGCTTAGTCGGTTTCCGGGGGGACTTCCTTCGCCTGACCAAAGGTGAAGGTATCATGAATCATAGCTTCCTAGAATATCGTCCCATGACTGGGGAATTAGAGACTCGCCGCAATGGAGTAATTGTAGCCTTTGAAGAAGGGATGGCTACCTTCTATGCCCTTAAAAATGGAGAAGACCGTGGTGTATTCTTTATTAAACCAGGCACCAAGGTTTACAAAAACATGATTATTGGGGAACACAATCGTCCTCAGGATTTAGATCTAAATGTCTGTAAAACTAAGCAGTTAACTAACCATCGTTCCGCGACTGGGGATGAATTAGTGCAGTTACAAGCCCCAGTGGAGATGAGTTTGGAACGGGCTTTGGAGTATATTGGACCCGATGAACTGGTAGAGATTACACCTCAGTCAGTTCGTTTGCGGAAGCTGTCTAAGAAGAAGTTGGCGAAGCAAGGTAAAAGGTAAGAATTAAGAATGTAGAATTAAGAATGTAGAATGTAGAATTGGGAATTAAGAATGTAGAATTGGGAATTAAGAATGTAGAATTGGGAATTAAGAATGTAGAATTGGGAATTTAGAATTTAGAATTTAGAATTGGGAATTCACCATTCTGCCTTCTGCCTTCTGCCTTCTGCCTTCTGCCTTCTGCCTTCTGCATTCTTCATTCTGCATTCTGCATTCTTCATTCTTCATTCTTCATTCTAAATTCTGCATTCTAAATGCTACATTCTAAATTCTTCATTCTTAATTCTAAATTCTGACAGACAACCTCCTAACCTTCATTCATCCAATCACGAGCCGAGGCGGAAGCATCTATACCACCAGTGCGCATCTGGCGTATCAAAGCCTGGGGATCAGGAGACACTTTAAGGGCTTCGGTGGGTGTGATTTTTTCATCAATTAGGTAGTTGTAGAGAGCCTGATTCATCACTTGCATCCCTTCAATGGTTTCAGTTTCCATCAGTCGGAACACATCCACATCTTCTCCCTTAAGCAGGTAATCCTGTACAGTTGGGGTATTGATTAAAATGTCATGAACCGCAATCCGACCCTTATCGATGGTTGGTACTAAGAGTTGGGCAATAACTGCCAACAGGGACTCAGCAATCTGGATGCGGATCGCTGACTGTTCATCAGGATTGTAGAGATTCAACAGACGGTTAATACTGCTGATGGCATTGCGAGTGTGTAGAGTACCCAAGACCAGATGACCGGTTTGGGCAGCTTGCAGGGCAGTATCAACTGTGATGCGATCGCGCATTTCCCCAATTAGAATTATATCGGGATCCTCCCGTAACACAGACCGCAGAGCGTGGTGAAACTCATGGGTGTGCAATCCCACTTCTCGCTGACTAATCAGGCACTTTCGGGAGCGGTGGACATATTCAACCGGGTCTTCAATCGTAACAATATGTTTGTACTCTGTTTCATTGAGATGGCGAATCATAGCCGCAAGAGTGGTTGATTTACCTGATCCTGTCGGACCGGTAATTAAAATAATTCCCTGACCCCTGCTAACTATTTTTTTGAAAACTTGCGGTAGAGTTAAATCATCGATTGAAGGAACATCAAGGCTGATTAATCGCAGCACAATGGCTCCGCCGTTTAGGGAGTCAAAACAATTCACCCGACAGCGCACTAAGCCAGGGTAAAAAATAGCAGTATCCAGTTCTTTGGCTTCAGCAAACTGCTTCCTCTGAGCCGGAGTGAGAATCTCATTGAGGTATGCCTCAAAGACTTCCACTGTGACCTTGGTATGACGTTTAGCCACATACATCTTGCCCCGAATCCTAAATCTGGGGACCTGTCCCACTCGAATATGAATGTCAGAAGCTTTGTGACCATGAGCCTCTGCGACGATTTGCTCGATAGAAGGGGAATGACTAAGGTTCTGGTTAAGTTCTACTACTGGTTTAAGTGGTGATGGGAAAGTTTGAGGCTCTTGATCAATTTGCACTCCTACACCAGAATTCGTGTTCTTCATAATATGATGTACCTAGGGATACCCTTGCTGGACTGATCGGGTCGGGGCGTTGATGTTTGCTGATCTTCTTGTTGGCAGTTAATTTCGGTTGCTTGTGATCCAACCAAAGAACAACCCTAGAGAAATTTTACTTTATATAAAAAGTTTTCACACTAATCCAGCTAGGTTTTTGATATTGCTGTCAGACATCACCTAGATCTGATCTAATTAAATTTTATAATATATAGCCTTAGGTAGCAGAACTTAAGCGTAAGTATTCAGCTATCAGCGGTCAGCCGTGAGCTTTTAGCTCACGCTAAGCGAACAGCGGTCAGCTGACGTAACTCAGATTAAAGCAATGCTTACCTGTTGTCTTGATGCCAAGCGTGAGTGGGGTAAACCCCCGCAGGTCGGTAATGGTGCGTTTACAGTCGTCGAATTAAATTCGCCACGGGTCGCACCTCTGCATAGCTGATTCAATAGCACCATCTGTAGCACCATCTGTAGCGCATTAGCTGATAGCTAGCTGATAGCTGACGGCTAAATGCTTACGGCAGAAGGTAGAAGGCAGAAGGGACGAGAGTTGGAGCTAGTTTTTAAAAAGTCCAGTGATTTTACGAATAATTAATTGCTTTAGTTAAGTTAAAGGAGTTAATTTAAACTAGCTAATTGAGCTGATGGAGTTAATGTTATAAAACGGTTTACTGGACAATATATTTTGATTTTGATATTTTTAGCGGTATAATCCATAATATCCCATAGCTTTAATCCCATCAAACCTTTAAGTTAACCCAAACCCAGTTCCCGTTTGAGCAGATTAATCGATTTGCTACCAATATAGTTTTCACAACGGATCACCTTGGGTGGTCGAATAATATCTTCACGAGCGGCTAATATGGCATCTTTAACACTTTGATAACTTGCCTGATCGCTAATAATTATCTGGGAACTGCGAACCAGAGCTTTTAGTTTGTAGTTGTCCTTGATCTGAGCCGTCATCACTAACAACTCATCTCCCCGTAGACTATGGATAATAATTTCTACTATTTTTAAAATCCCAGAACTGATGCTAACCACTCCTAAACGGCTACCTTTGGAGAGATTCTTAATTAGCTTAAGTTCTGGCTCATAGTCATAAATATCAACAGGGATGACACGGACAGATTTAGGGGCAACAATCGCTTCTGCTTTACCGATAAAATAGCGACTAGTAACTACTGTAGCCGAGTGAGTTTGATCCAAAGCTTCTGAGAGTTCTTCCATTGGCACCAACTGCACCGGGATTCCCAAGGATTGTTCTAACTCCTGCACCATCAATTCTCCAGCACCAAGATCTCGTGACTCTACTGTCACCAGTACCCTAGCGCTACACCGTAACCGCCAGTCAATCTCCGACAAAAATAGTTCCCTAGCTTGGTTAAGGGAGCAACCTTGTCCGAGAAGTTGATTGAGGCTATCTTGAACAACCTTGTAAGCTTCGGGGGAAAACTGGTTAAGAATGCCAACCTGACGTCGATTACCCCCTTCATGACCCTGTGCCTTAACATAAATGCCTGACCCAGCATGGGACTCTACTAGTCCTGTTTCTTCTAACTGCCGATATACCTTGCTGATGGTATTGCGGTGCAAACCCGTCTCCATGGCTAGCTGACGAGTACTGGGCAGTTTATGACCTGGGGAATATTGTCGGGATGCGATCGCAAACTGAATTTGGTCAAATAGCTGCTTCGAGGCAGGTATTTCACTATCTTGTTGAATATGATACTGAACCATTACAGAGTCTCCAAAATCCCCTGTTTATCACTATTATATGGTAAATTTTAGATTTTAAACTTTTCGGTCAAATTTGGCTATCCACTTCAGCTATAATGTAAGCATTCAGCTATCAGCCAAAGGTCAGCGGTCAGCGGTCAGCCGTCAGCTTAAAATAAACTTCATTTGGAATAATTTAATAGTTCGAGATTTGAAGCAATTCAAAGTCTCGGTAGTAAGCATTCAGCCGTCAGCTGATAGCTGATAGCACCATCTGTAGCAACTCAATTAGAGCATTAGCTGATAGCTGATATAGCTGTTTTTAATCTAGTCAGGTACAAGTTTTTGGGTTTTAGGGAGCAGGGACTGAGGCCGTAGGCCACGCGGGGCGCGTTCGGAGCAGGGACTGAGGCCGTAGGCCACGCGGGGCGCGTTCGGAGCAGGGAAGAGGGAAGAGGGAAGAGGAACCCACCCCTAACCCCTCCCAGGAGGGGAAGAGGGAAGAGGTAAAAAAATAAAATATGTGTACCTCATGAGGATAAAAAGCGCTATAGCTGATAGCACCATCTGTAGCACCATCTGTAGCCCATAAGCTGATAGCTGATAGCTGATAGCTGATAGCTGATAGCTGATAGCTGATAGCTGATAGCTGATAGCTGATAGCTGATAGCTGATAGCTGATAGCTGATAGCTGATAGCTGATAGCTGATAGCTGATAGCTGAAAAAAAATCAGCCAATTATAACGGATTTAGCTCCCAAATAATTAAATCAATAAAAATCAATAAAAATCAATAAAAATTAATAGATGGTAAAGTAATAATCTGGACTATCCTGAACTCTCCAATTAAGTAAACTAGTTAATAAACTTATTATTTATTTATTAAATACAGGTATAATTTAGAGTTAAGCTACTGCTGTAGAATTGGCGCTGAATTCAGAAAGCCAAGAAAACCTTTAGCTTAGCATCTATAACTGCCAAGCAAGAGCTTCACATCCTTCCAAATCGATTATGACACATAGGGAAATTCGTAGCATTACCGTCAAGGTGGTCAATGGTGATCTAGACATAGCAGCTTACCTGGCAATGCCGGTGGCAGAAACACCTCTTCCTGGAATTGTGGTGCTGCAAGAAATTTTTGGGGTGAATGGCCATATCCGGGATATCACAGAACGATTTGCGAAAGAAGGCTATGTTGCGATCGCTCCCGCACTCTATCAACGCCTTGCTCCAGGCTTTGAGACAGGTTACACCATTGAAGACATTAACATTGGCAAGGAATACAAGGAACAAACCAGAGCAGCGGAACTCCTGGGAGACATCCAAGGGGCCATCGGTTACCTGAGGAGTCAAACCCCTGTGCAAGATAACCCCATCGGCTCTATTGGCTTTTGTTTCGGGGGTCATGTTGCCTATCTGGCTGCTACCTTACCCGATATTAAAGCTACTGCTTCGTTCTATGGTGCTGGGATTACTACCATGACTCCTGGCGGTGGTGAACCAACGATTACTCGCACACCAGAGATTAACGGTACACTCTATGGTTTCTTTGGGATGGAAGATGCTAGCATTCCAGCAGAAGAGGTTGATCAGATTGAGGCTGCTCTTGAGAAAAATAAAATTAATTATCGTGTCTTTCGTTACGATGGAGCAGACCACGGATTTTTCTGTGACCAACGGGCTAGCTACAATGAAAAAGCAGCTACTGATGCTTGGCAAAACGTTTTGCAGCTGTTTAGGGAAAAACTTGACTAAACTGTCACCGGCTCCCAACTTTTTAAGCAGCTGCTCCTATATCAGAAATCATTACTGATTTTAAACCGTTAATCATCATGAATTCAAAATCAACCTCTTCGACCACCAGCAATTCATCCTTTTCTATGGATGATTTTGCTCAAGCCCTAGAAGAATACGACTATGAGTTTAAACAGGGACAGGTGGTACGTGGCAGAGTACATAACTACGAAAGCGATGGTGCTTATGTAGACATCGGTGGTAAGTCCCTGGCTTATCTACCAATTAGTGAAGTTTCCTTAGAATCGGATCTGGATTGGTCGGAAGTACTGCCCTTGAATGAGGAAATGGATTTCCTGATTATTCGGGAGCAAAATGCTGATGGTCAAGTTACCCTTTCCCGGCGTCAGCTGGAGATTAAGCAAGTTTGGGATGGGTTAGTTGAACTCCAAGAGAATGGAAAATCATTAGATGTCCGGGTTTCTGGAGTGAATAAAGGTGGTGTCACCGTGGATGTGCGGGGATTGCGGGGATTCATTCCGCGATCGCACTTGAGTCAGCACGACAATCTAGATTCCTTGATTGGTCAGAAACTAACAGTCAATTTCCTAGAAGCTGATCGCGATCGCAAGAAGCTAGTGCTTTCTCAGCGGGAAGCTGTGCGTGCTGCTACTTTCTCTGAGCTAGAAGTGGGACAATTAGTGGAAGGTAAAGTAGCTGCGATCAAGCCCTTTGGTGTGTTTGTGGACTTTAATCAAACCAATGGCTTGCTGCACATTAAGCAAGTAAGCCAAAGTTTCGTTGAAGACCTCTCCAAAGTGTTTGAAATCGGTCAAGTGATCCAGGTAATGATTATTAACTTGGATGAAGGCAAAGGTCGTATTTCTATGTCTACCAGGGTTTTAGAAAATTACCCAGGAGAAATGCTCGAAAAGATGGCAGAGGTAATGGCTAGTGCTCCAGCTCGTGCTGAACGTGCTAGGCAAAAACTATTACAAGCATAAGTTAGGTCGTTTGAATCGATCATGTTTTTTGTTTCTTGTTGACTGTTGACTGTTATAGCGCTACGCTTAGCGTCAGAAATTAGAAGTCAGAAGTCAAAGGTGCGCTTACAGTCGTCGAATTAAATTCGCCACGGGTCGCACCTAAAAGTAAGCGATTACTTAAGTTTCGGAGTTTAGGAATGTCAAACATCTGAATGCGTAGTGCTATAACTGTTGACTGTTGACTGTTGACTGTTGACTGTTGACTGTTGACTGTTGACAGTCAACCGTGAACCGTGAACCGTGAACTAAAATACCTGATGAATCAAAACAATAGCCCAATCCATACCCTTACCGTAGATATTGGTGGCAGTGGCGTTAAGGTGATGGTATTAGATGAATTGGGTAATCCCATCACCCAACGTAGTCGCTTAGAAACACCCCAACCTCCTAAGCCGGATGCTATCATTCATGCGATCGCATCCCTAGCTCTCGGACAAGGGGATTTTGAACGGGTATCGGTGGGATTTCCTGGAGTGGTTCGCAATGGGATAACCTATACGGCGGTAAACCTCGATCCTGATTGGCAGGGATTTGATCTGGCTACTACCCTATCTCAACGCTTAGGCAAACCGGTGCGGGTAGCTAATGATGCCGATGTCCAAGGATTAGGAGCAATTACTGGCAAGGGAGTGGAATTGACGATTACCCTAGGCACAGGGTTTGGTTCTGCTTTATTTGTGGATGGCAAGCTGGTGCCAAATCTGGAAATGGGACACCATCCTTTTCGTAAAGGGGAAACCTACGAAGAACAGTTGGGGCGAGCGGCTTTAGAGAAAGACGGTAAGAAGAAATGGAATAATCGGCTCCAAAAAGCGATCGCATGCCTGGAGCGTTTGTTTAATTATAATTACCTTTACATTGGTGGTGGTGAAGCCAAAAAAATTAACTTTGAGCTACCCCCCAATGTAAAAGTAGTGCCCAATGTCGCTGGGTTATTGGGGGGTATTGCTTTGTGGCGGGATTAGAAAAAGCCGTGAAATACTATAGCGCTAAGCTATCAGCTATCAGCTATCAGCTATCAGCTATCAGCTATCAGCATATGCTTATGATGGACTTTTCCCCAGATTTTCAATTCTCATTAATCTCGAACTATTAAATTCTATCATTTGCGCATTGCGCACGCTACTTGAGATGCGCACGCTACGCTGGGTTTATTTTAAGCATTAGGCTGACCGCTGACCGCTGACCGCTGAATGCTTACTACTAGATTGCTGGGCTATAGCTTGTCCTGCATAAACCTGTGTGACAAATTCCCGAATTTTCTGCTGATATTCGGCAGTAGCAACAGTTGTCAAATCATTGTGAGCTGCATCAGGAACTAGCCAAAGCTGTTTAGGAACTGTAGCAGCATCGAACAAGACTTGACTCATCCTAGCAGGAACTGTGGTATCACTAGTGCCATGGATTAAGAATATAGGTGTTTGGAGTGACTTGATTTTACTAATTGAGTCAAACCGCTGGGTAAGCAGAAGATCGATCGGCAAGAAACCATATTTTCCCTGATAATCTGCCATATCCCGCATGGAAGTAAATGAGCCTTCCAAAATCAACCCTGCCATGTCTGGGTTACGCACCGCTAGATCAATCCCGATTGCTCCCCCTATGGAATAACCATAGACAAAAATATCTTGGGGATTGATGCCTCGTTGTTGGACTAGATAATCCCAAGCCACTTGAGCATCTTGATAAACTTGGGATTCCCTAGGAAATTTACCGTCGCTGCGACCATAGCCTCGGTAGTCAATCAGCAGCAGGGATAAACCTAGCTGATGTAACCGTTGGGCTATTTCAAGATATGACCCAATATTACAGGCATTACCGTGCAGATATAGCATCACCTTACTTTCTGGTGAGTCAGAGGGAATCCACCAGCTATGGATTTTATCAATTTTACCCTTATTGGATATTGGTAACCAAAGCTCTTCGTAAGGCAAACCAAAGTCAGCTGGTGTATTTTCAATCACTGAAGCCGGACAAAACATTAGCCGATGTTGCAACAGCAACACTGAGGTACAGACTAAGGCGTAAGCGATCGCTATAAATCCTGCAACAATCAACATAATCAATGATCTTCATAGTTCATCCTTCATCCTTCAAAACCGGTTGGCTTAGATGCCATTCGGTTGCTTGTTCATAAGCATAACCTACTTGAAATAGCTGGTCTTCCCGCAATACATTACTAATCAACTGCATCCCAATTGGTAATCCCTGTTCATCAAAGCCACAGGGTATACTCATCCCTGGTAACCCAGCCAGGTTAACTGGAATAGTCATCAGGTCAGTCAGATACATACTTAAGGGGTCTTCTGTCTTTTCCCCAGCTTTAAATGCTGTGGAGGGAGCTGTGGGACAGACTAGCACATCGACCTTGTCAAAGGCTGCTTCAAAATCCTGTTTAATCAGAGTACGAACTTTTTGGGCTTTGAGATAATAGGCATCATAGTAACCAGCGGATAGGGCATAGGTTCCTAGCATAATCCGGCGCTTGACTTCTGCACCGAACCCTTCAGCACGGGTTTTGGTGTACATAGAAAGGAGATTGTCAGCATCTGATGCCCGTAAGCCATATTTAACGCCATCGTAGCGAGCTAGATTTGCTGATGCTTCTGACGGAGCAATGATGTAGTAGCAAGGCAAACCATACCGGAATCGAGCACAGGAAATTTCCTGAATCTCAGCACCTAAGTCTTTGAGCTGATCAATCGCTTTAGTGACTGCTTTCTCTACTACTGGGTCTAAGCCTTCACCAAAAGTTTCTGTAATAATACCAATCTTAACTTTACCGTTGGATTTTAGGTCTGGTTGCAGGAATTGGGTATAGTCGGGAATGTCTACTTTGAGGCTGGTCGCGTCATTGGGGTCATATCCTGCGATCGCATTCAGTAAAATAGCGGCATCTTCTACAGTGCGAGCAAATGGTCCAATTTGATCTAAGGACGATGCGAATGCCACTAAACCATAGCGCGATACTAAACCATAGGTCGGTTTCATGCCAACTACTCCACAGTAAGAAGCCGGTTGACGAATAGAACCACCGGTATCAGAACCCAGAGCAATAGGACATTCCCCAGAAGCTACGGCTGCCGCTGAGCCCCCGGAGGAGCCGCCGGGGACATGGGATAAATTCCAAGGGTTTTTAGTAAGTTGAAAAGCCGAGTTTTCCGTAGAACTCCCCATGGCAAATTCATCCAAGTTGGTTTTACCTACCATTACTGCCCCAGCATCTTTGAGTTTTTGGGTCACTGTTGACTCGTAGGGTGGGACAAACTTGGCCAGAATCCGGGAGCCGCAGGTGGTCGGAATCCCTTGGGTACACATATTGTCTTTGATGCCAATGGGTATACCGGCCAAGGTACCGAGCTCTTCACCAGCTGCGATTTTCGCATCTACTTGACTGGCCTGTTCTAAAGCATAGTCTGAGGTGATGTGGAGGAAGCTTTGGACTTGAGGCTCTAGGGCTTGAATCTTATCTAGGGCTTCTTGGGTGATTTCTACAGCTGAGCGTTCTTTGTTGATTAGCTGTTGATGCAACTCGCGGACCGTGTCCATGCTTACTACCTTTACTGACTTAACCATTTCAACTCTAGTATTCTGACAAAAAATTCCGTGCTTAGGGGTTTGGGCTCAGGCTTTAGGAAAGGGAGTCGGGAGTCGGGAGTCGGGAGTAGGGAGCAGGGAGTTGCGTAGGGTGCGTTAGGGGGGCCTTCATGTTTGGCCTCGTAGCCAGGGTTAGGTTGCTGCCCGTAACGCACCACTGCTGGGTCAAACAACTTTTAGAAGATGCACCCGATTTTGATTCAGGGAAATTGGGCGCGATGTTCCTTGGCCTTTCGGCCACGCTACGCGAACGGAACCGCTTCGCGAACGCATTATCTCCAGCACAACCGGTAGAGTTTTCTTCCTGGTCTAGTTCACAACTACATTATTAGAATTAGTAAGCCTATCTGGAATGATAGAAACAATCTTGTTTCCCGATTCCCGATTCCCGATTCCCGATTCCCAATTCCCGATTCCCTTTGCTATTAAAAATCCTATACAATTATTATTTATTTAATTCAATATAAATCATACGAGTTCGGATTGTAATTCCTTGGCTTGGAGAAGTCCAACCTACAATAAAATAATCTTCGATGGCATTGTCGATGGCAACTTTAGAGTGGTCATAAACTGGTATACCAACCTTTTTAATATATTCTTCTGTTGTTTCATCAAGGCTAAAAATAATCGTTTTGCGAGCAATCCGATTCATATGCTTAATAGCTGTTGCCACGTCTTCCACAAACAGTAATGAACTTAAACAAAACACAAAATCGTAGGACTGGCTATCAATTTCAGCGAGGGCTGTTTCAATCGGCTTGTGGATGGTTTTATACCCTCTTTTTGCCGCATAATCCAGCATCTTACTGGAAATATCAATCCCTGTATAGTCAAACTCTCCCTGCAACAAGTCACTTAGGATACCTGTCCCACAAGCAATATCTAAAACACTGCCTTGATGCTGATTATGTCGATGGAAGATTTTAACCGCTTCATTGACATACTGGACATTAGAACTGGGTGCCTTTAACACCTCGTCATATTTGGCAGCAAATTTATCATAATAGTCTTCAGCACCAATTTTTGTTGACATAGTTTTTATTGATATATTTAGATATAGCAATTATCATAGCTATGATGTGCAAAACGATCCCCCTAAATCCCCCTTATCAAGGGGGACTTTGAGGTTGATAATCCTACCTCATAAATGCAATAAACGCGCTTATAGTATAAATCATAATCATAGCATTTATCTGATTTAGGGACACAAATTTGGGATTTTAGGAAATAAGCAATCGGGAATCGGGAATCGGTAAACAAAAAAACTGTATACATTATTACTATGATAAAGGCTATAAATGGCATTTTATACCTTTGAAAAAGTGGCTGTGAATGGGATATCCTACCTCAAGGTTGTTATCCAGCTTCGACAGTCTAATTCTAGATTATCTCGTGAAGTGTTATACTAACCATGGTCATCAATTCAGCTGACTCACAATCAGAACCACTCCCCCAAAACAGCAGGAGTAAAAGAGATAAAATCCGCAGTTGTGGAAAGTATAGGAAACCGGAAAAATTTTTGATATGAGCCTTAACTTGAATAATCACCAAGACAAATACCGTTGTATTCCTCAGCTATTTGAAGCACAAGTAGAACGAACACCGGACGCAGTTGCTGTAGTCTTTGGAAACCAGCAGCTAACCTACCGAGCCCTGAATGTTAAAGCGAATCAATTAGCGCACCATTTACAAACTTTGGGCGTAGAACCTGAAGTGTTAGTAGGGATTTGTGTAGAGCGTTCGGTTGAGATGGTGGTGGGACTATTGGCAATTCTCAAAGCAGGGGGAGCTTATGTGCCCTTAGACCCCGCTTATCCCCCAGAGCGCCTAGCCTACATGCTTGAGCACTCCCAGGCATCGGTATTGCTAACTCAAAGCAAATTACTCTCTCAATTACCGAAACATCAAGCTAGTGTGATTTGTTTAGATACAGATTGGGAAATCATCTCTACCCATAACGAACAAAATCCTACTAGCAGCCTGACAGTTGATAACTTGGCTTATATTATCTACACCTCGGGCTCTACAGGTAAGCCGAAAGGGGTAGCCATGCCTCACCGTTCCCTAGTTAATCTGATCAAGTGGCAGCTGGAAGATACTGTAGTTGCTAACGATAGCAAAACACTGCAATTTGCCCCGATAAGTTTTGATGTTTCCTTCCAAGAAGTTTTCTCGACCTGGTGTGCAGGGGGAACACTGGTTTTAATCTCGGAAGAAGTGCGGCGCGACCCAGTATTTCTGTTAAATTTACTAGCAGAACAAGAGGTTGCCCGACTATTTCTTCCCTTTGTGGCTTTGCAGCAAATTGCTGAAGTGGCCGATATTTTCGGAATATTTCCGGCAAGTCTACGGGAAGTAATTACCGCAGGGGAACAGTTGCAGATTACTCCTGCGATCGCTAACTTGTTCGAGAAGCTAAACGATTGTACGCTACACAATCACTATGGCCCATCGGAAACTCATGTGGTCACCTCCTTTACCCTAAAAGGTTCCCCAAGCAGTTGGCCAGCACTTCCTGCCATTGGTCGTCCCATTGCTAATACCCAGATTTATCTTCTTGATCAGTCCCTAAAACCAGTTCCGGCTGGAGTTGAAGGGGAGTTATACATCGGTGGTGTTTGTCTAGCGCGAGGCTACCTGAACCGACCGGAAATAACTGCCAAAAGATTTATTGCTAATCCCTTTAACAAGGTAAAGACACAGAGCGTACGCCTCTACAAAACGGGGGATTTGGCTCACTACCTACCGGATGGTAATATCCAGTTTATCGGTCGTAAAGATGACCAAGTTAAGATTCGGGGTTACCGTATCGAATTAGGCGAAATTGAAGTATTGCTAAGCCAACACCCCAACCTGAAGCAAGCTGTGGTTTTAGCTAGAGAAGATAACCAAGACAAACGTTTAGTGGCTTATCTTGTACCTGGGCAATCCGAATCTGCACCTGTGGAAACAGAGCAAGTTCAGCAATGGGAAAAAGTATGGGATGAAGCCTACAGTAAGCCATCAGATGATTGGGAAGCTGGTTTTCATCTTGGTGGCTGGTACGATAGCTATACCGGAAAAAACTTACCAGAAGAACAAGTGCGGGAGTGGGTTGACCATACAGTAGAGCGGATTCTCTCCTTGCACCCCAAACGAATACTAGAAATTGGTTGCGGTACAGGTTTACTATTGTTTCGGGTTGCTCCCCATTGCCAATCTTATTGGGGTACAGATATTGCAGCTCAAGGACTCCGCTATATCGAAGAGCAAATAAAGAATAGTCCTTTAGAGAAATTGGTCAAGGTTAGCCATAGTCCAGCAGATGATTTAGAAGGAATAGACTCCGAAACCTTTGACACGGTAGTAATTAATGGAGTTATCCAGTTTTTCCCCAACATGGACTACCTGGTGTCCGTAATGGAAAAAGTGGTGCAGTTAGTGCAGCCTGGGGGTACTATTTTTATTGGGGATGTGGAGAGTTTTCCTTTACTCGAAGCCTTCCATACATCCGTTCAGTTACATCAAGCACCCTCTTCTGAGTCTACAATAGCGCTGCGCGATCGCATCCAGGAAAGGATAGCTGAAACTAAGAAACTAACCATCGCTCCGGCTTTCTTTCTAGCCCTTGAGGAACATCTCCCCCAAATTAGCCATGTAGAAATTCAGCTCAAACGGGGACACTATCAAAATGAGCTAACTCGCTTCCGATACGATGCGATTATTCATGTCGGTCAAAAGGTTGAGGTTAAGGCTCCAGCAGTTGCGCCCCTATGTCTTGACTGGCTCAAAGATAGACTTACCTTGTCTGATGTCAAAAGGCAACTGTTGGAAACAAAGCCTGAAATGCTGGTAGTTAATCGCGTTCCTAATGCTAGGGTTTGGTCAGATGTCCAGGCGTACGCTACTTTAGCCAATCCTAATTGTCCTCGGACCGTAGGGGAGTTACTAGACCAGCTGCAGGAGAAGGGAGTAGAGCCAGAAGACTGGTGGTCATTGGAATCTGAAATTCCTTATGCCATTAACCTGACCTGGAGTGGAAATGGTGGAGATGGCTACTATGATGTGGTGTTTACAGCAAATTTTGCCCCCCTAACCCCCCAATTTTGGGGGGAAATTGAGTTAAAGTCCCCCGCCCCCCTAAACCCCCAAAATTGGGGGGAAATTGAGTTAAAGTCCCCCAAATTTGGGGGATTTAGGGGGCTTGCAGCTAAAGGTAGTGAGGTCAATTCATCTGAACAAGGCATCAAACCTTGGAGTACTTATGCTAACCAGCCCAACTTAGTCCAGAACAATCCCCAATTGGTGTCCCAAGTACGCAATTTCTTACAAGAACAGCTCCCGGATTATATGATTCCTGCTGCTTTTGTAGTTTTGGAAGCACTGCCCCTAACACCGAGTGGTAAAGTAGATCGACGGGCTCTACCTGCACCAAATAAGTCTCGTCGGGATTTGGTAGTTGAGTTTGTTGCTCCTCGTACTCCCACAGAAGAGATCTTGGCCAGTATTTGGGAAATTGTGTTGGGATTAGAGGAAATCGGTATTTACGACAACTTCTTTCATTTGGGAGGAGATTCAATACAAGTAATCCAACTGCTGTCGAGAATCAGGAATACTTTCTCAGTAGAGTTGCCTTTACACTACTTGTTTGAAGACCCGACCATAGCTAAACTCAGCCAGAAGATTCTAGGCACCACAAGTAAACAGAATCAGCTGTTACCTCCGATACAACTGGTTGCTAATAAAGAAGAATTACCCCTATCTTTTCCTCAGCAACGACTGTGGTTTTTGGAACAACTCCAACAGAAAAGTTCTGCCTACAACGAGCAAACTGCTCTACATCTGCGTGGCTGTGTTAATGTGACTATCCTAGAACAAGTCTTAACAGAAATTGTCAACCGTCATGAGGTTATGCGTAGCAACTTTACGATGGTGGATGGTTCTCCAGTAATGGTTATTTCACCTCACCTGAAGATAACTTTACCCATCGTTGACTTACAACAGTTGACCCAACCACAACAGTTTACCAAGCTCCAACAGTTAGCAGTTAAAGAAGCTCAAAATCCTTTTGACCTGGCTGAAGGGCTGTTGTTGAGAGTAAGTTTATTGCGCCTAGCTGAAGAAGAGCATGTCCTACTACTGACCATTCACCACATTATCTGGGATGGTTGGTCAATGGGAGTATTTATTGAGGAATTATCGGCACTTTATTCAGCTTTTTGCTCACAACAACCCTCCCCACTATCAGAACTCCCCATCCAATATAGTGACTTTGCCAGTTGGCAGCGTCAGTGGTTGACTGGACAGGTGCTGGAAAATCAACTGAACTACTGGAAACAACAGTTAGCTGGAATACCAACACTGCTAGAATTGCCGACAGATCGCCCCCGTCCTGCGGTACAAACTTCCGAAGGTAGTAGCTTAGACTTTGAACTCAATGGTGAGTTAACTCAGAAACTGCAAGTCTTAAGTCAAGCTTCAGGAGGAACGTTGTACATGACACTACTGGCAGCTTGGGCAACGTTACTTTACCGCTATAGTGCTCAAGAGGATATTGCCATTGGTTCTCCTATTGCTAACCGCACCCGCCAAGAAATTGAACCCCTAATTGGTTTTTTTGCTAATACTCTAGTGCTGCGTAATGATTTATCAGGTAATCCCAGTTTCTTGGAGTTACTGGCTAGGGTGCGTAGCTGTGCAATGGAAGCTTACGCTAATCAAGATGTGCCATTTGAGCAATTGGTAGAGGTCTTAAAACCAGAGCGCTCCCTCAGCCATAGCCCTCTATTCCAAGTAATGTTTGGGTTTCAGCAAGCCCAAATCCAGAAGCAAGAGTTGGCTGGTTTGACATTAACTCCTTTGTCACTAAAAAGCGCTATAGTCAAGTTTGATTTGACCCTGTTAATGGAAAAAACTGAGTCGGGAATTGAGGCCAGGTTAGAATACAATAGCGATTTGTTTGATCAGCAAACTATTATCCGGATGGTAGGGCATTTCCAGACCTTGCTCGAAGGTATTGTTGCTAATCCACAAGCACAAGTTTCAAAGTTACCGTTACTGACAGCAGCGGAACGCCAGCAGCTATTGGTGGAATGGAATAATACGTTTGTGGAGTATCCTCAGGATAAATGTGTCCATCAGTTGTTTGAGGAACAGGTAGAACACACTCCAGATGCAGTGGCAGTGGTTTTTGAAGACCAGCAACTAACTTATCAACAGCTGAACACCAAGGCTAACCAGTTAGCCCACTATTTACATTCAGTGGGTGTGGAAGCAGATGTGCTAGTTGGGTTGTGTGTGGAGCGCTCGCTGGAAATGGTTGTGGGAATGTTGGGCATTCTCAAAGCAGGTGGAGCTTATGTGCCCCTTGATCCAGAGTATCCCCAAGAACGCTTAAGCTTCATGCTGGAAGACACTCAGGTCAAAGTATTGCTGACTCAAGAGAAATTCCTAGAATCCCTTCCTCAACATCAAGGGCGTATTGTCTGTTTAGATACTTACTGGCAGAGAATTAATCAAGCCAATCAAGATAATCTCAACAGCACAGCCAGCTCTGAAAATTTAGCTTATGTGATGTATACTTCGGGATCAACAGGAAAACCCAAAGGAGTAGCCGTCAATCATCAGGCTGTAAATCGACTGGTGTTAAACACAAACTACATACATTTAACACCTAATGACCGCATTGCTCAAGCTGCAAACATTGCTTTTGATGCTGCCACCTTTGAAATTTGGGGAGCGCTACTTAACGGAGCAAAGTTAGTTATTATCAATCAATCTGTATTGCTTTCGCCTGAAGAATTTGCTGTCAATATTTGTTCTCAAGAGGTAACGGTTTTATTATTAACTACAGCTTTATTCAATCAGTTAGCTAGTTTTGTCCCCCAAGCACTGAGTTGCCTACGGTATTTACTATTTGGTGGGGAAGCGGTTGACCCCAAATGGGTACAAGAAGTCCTAGATAAAGGCGCTCCAGAGCAACTACTCCATCTCTATGGACCAACAGAAAATACAACTGTTTCTTCCTGGTATTTGGTAGAGAACTTACCAACGACAGCTACAACTATCCCCATAGGAAAACCAATCGCTAACACGCAAATCCACATTCTAGACGAGTCTCTACAACCCTTGCCTGTCGGTGTGCCAGGAGAATTGCATATTGGTGGTGCTGGATTGGCACGAGGCTATCTTAACCGCCCTGAGTTAACACAAGAGAAATTCATTCTCAACCCGTTTAGCGCTGATTTAGATTCCCGCCTTTATAAAACTGGGGATAAGGCTCGCTACCTTGCCGATGGCAACATCGAATTCCTTGGACGCATTGATAACCAGGTTAAAATTCGCGGTTTCCGCATCGAACTTGGAGAAATTGAAGCTGTCTTAGGTCAACATCCAGCTGTGGGGGAAAAAGTGGTTGTGGCCAGGAAAGACCAAGCTGACCAGAAACGTCTGGTGGCTTATATTGTTTCCAAGCAAGAACAAGAGCTAACTAGTAGCCAATTGCGACAGTTTCTGAAACAAAAATTACCGGATTACATGATTCCCTCTGGCTTTGCCTTCTTGGAAAAACTCCCTTTAACCCCCAATGGCAAAGTTAATCGCCGCGCCTTACCTGAATTAGATCAATCTAATCGATCTCAAGAAGCTGGCTTTGTTTCACCCCGTAATTCCCTTGAATTGCAACTGTCCCAAATTTGGTCTGATCTCCTTAATGTCCACCCAGTTGGAGTTAAAGATAACTTCTTCGATCTTGGAGGTCATTCTCTGTTAGCAGTTCGTCTGATGGCTCGGATTAAGCAGCAGTTTGGAACTGATTTACCTTTAGCTAGCTTGTTCACGGAACCCACTATTGAAAACCAAGCTAGTCTTCTGGTCAATGCCACTGAGAGCCAATCTTATTCTCCCCTAGTTGCTATTAATAAGGTAGGAAATTTACCTGCTTTCTTCTGTGTTCATCCGGTTGGGGGCAATGTTCTTTGTTATTCACAGTTGGCTCGTTATCTAGGAGATAACCAACCCTTTTACGGGTTACAATCCCCTGGTTTATTTGGTGAGTCTGAACCATTAACCGGAATTGAGGATATGGCAACTTGCTACATTGAAGCCTTGCAAACTATTCAACCGGTCGGGCCTTATTATCTAGGAGGTTGGTCATTAGGAGGTATTATTGCTTGGGAAATGGCTCAACAATTATCTGCTGCTGGGGAAGACGTGGCTCTGCTAGCATTAATCGATAGCTATTCACCTGTTGCTATTGACCGACCAGAACAGGTGGATGAACAGATGCTGGCAAGCTCTCTAGCTAAGGATTTGGGTAGTGTTTTTGGTACAGAACTGTCGATTGCGGTTGAGGAGCTTACAGCAAGTTTCGCCCCCCTAGCCCCCCAACTTTGCGGTGCGACCCGTGGCGAATTTAATTCGCCAACGGAAAGCGCACCGGAGGGGGAACTTGAGTTAAAGTCCCCCAGAATTGGGGGATTTAGGGGGCTTGCAGCTAAAGGTAGTGAGGTCAATTCATCTGAAAACGAGTGTAAGCAAGGAGGGTTAGAGGAGCAATTGCAACACATCCTTCGGGAAGCCAAACGGCTCAATATCTTACCACCGGAAATCGGTATTGAGCAGATGCGTAAGCTGTTTGGAGTTTTCCAAGCCAACTTAATGGCTATGTATCGCTATCAACCCCAGCCCTATTCTGGTCGGATTGCTCTATTTTGTGCGAGGGAGTTAGAAGCAGAAGACCGAGGTTGGAATGAGCTAGCAGTAGGTGGTCTAGAAACTTACAGGATTCCTGGGGATCATTATACTATGATGCGCTCACCCCATGTTGAGATTTTAGCTAAACAGCTAGAGGTTTTAGTTAGAGAGTGAGTGATGCTCTAGTATTACTGCACACCAAGTAAAAAGTAATACTATTCTGAGCTTTTTTGTTCAATATAAATCATACGAGTTCGGATTGTAATCCCTAGGGTTGGAGAAGTCCAACCCATAATAAAATAATCTTCCATGGCATTTTCGATGGCCATTTTAGAGTGATCATAAACTGGAACAACAAAGTTTTTCATATATTCCTCTGTTGTTTCATCAAGGCTAATTATAATAGTTTTTCTGGCAATTCGATTGATGTGTTTGATCGCTGTTGCGGCGTCTTCGACACACAGTAAAGAACTTAAACAAAAAACAAAATCGTAGGACTTGCTATCAATTTCAGCTAGGGCTGTTTCAATCGGCTTGTGGATGGTTTTATACCCCCTTTGTGCCGCATAATCCAGCATTTTACTTGAAATATCAATCCCTGTATAGTCAAACTCACCTTCCAACAATTCACTTAAAAACCCTGTCCCACAAGCAATATCTAAAACACTGCCTTGATGGTGATTATGTCGATTGAAGATTTTAGCCGCTTCATTTACATGCTGTGCATTACAACTGGGATCTTTTAACACCTCGTCATAGGTAGCAGCAAATTTATCATAAAATTCTTCAGCCGCAATTTTTGTTGACATAGTTCTTATTTTCAAATTTCAATAGAGTATACATCTTAATTATCTTAGAACAAATCGGGGTAGTGGTAAAGATGTGGTGATTTGGCTATGGTAAGCGTCAAGGTAACGGGAGCTAAAATCACTCTTGTGTACTACTATCAAACTCCTTAGCCTTCAAAACTTGAGCTTTAGGGTAAGTCTACCCATCTAACCATTGTATCCTTAGTTACGTAAAGTGCTCTATTTATCAGGTCATTTCCTTGCTCTACTGATAGATTTCCATGTAGAGTTGGGCAAAAGCTAAATCTATCGGAGATAGATAAGGATAGTCTTCAAGAATAAACTCTGCGGATTCTCCCCGGTTAAGCCGACCAGCAATACGACGAACTGACAAGCGAGATTGAGAAAAAATCAACTCCCCTCCCATGATGTTAGGATCCCTAACCAAACTATTCACCCATATGGCAAATTTTTCAATTAGAGCTAACAAGCAGAGATTATGTATTTCCTTGGGCTGGGTTTCCAATAGCCAGCGCCAAAGTTGCCAATGATGAAGAAGTCCACTTTTAGGTTGAGTTTGGTCTAAGGTATCTATCATAATTTAGGCTTTATATTCCATCAAAACTAAACGAATGCTTACCTCTTTTAGTCAAAAGCACCTCAAGTAGCGTGGCACAGGCTTCTAGCCTGTGATGTAACGCATAAGCTGATAGCTGATAGCTGATAGCTGATAGCTGATAGCTGATAGCTGATAGCTTACTTGTGTCTCCTATAAGAATTAGCCGTGACAGCAGCAATACGCTTCAAAATACCCAAAACATCATATAAATAATTGCCAGGATTCCAGATATCAAAGGCTTTTGATAAAGCATACCGTCGGGTTTCGCCTTTAACTAACTTGATAAAGATAAAGCTAGCACCATTGGTAACAAGACCAAATGTTGGTTGCTCTGTTTGGGGACTCTTGAGCATGTAAACTAGTGCTTGAGGAATTGCTGGTTGTAAGGACACAGCAGAACGTTTGGACTCAATAACGGCTATCCAAATTGGTTTGCTAGTTACCAAAATATCAATACGCCCTTTGATAATTGTGTCTTCATCTTTATCTTCAATGGGTAAAGACACTTCATACTCTGCTTTAACTTTAAAAGGCGGTTGGTAAAATCCGGCCAAATCCAATAAAGGAGAAACAACAACCATTTTAACTAGGTCTTCTAGTACCAAATCTTTAGACAAGTACTTGTAATTCGCTTTTGCTCTATCGAGCATTTGCCTTTCTAGTTCACTTAGTTGGGGGAGGTTTTCCAGGCACTCTGGAAAAAACTCCGGCTCCATTACTTCTTGGAGCTTAAATTTATCTTCTACGTCACTAAGACTGAGTTTTGATGGAGAAATAATAGTAGCCATAATGATTTTTGTTTTACATAGTCATATTTAAATTATATCTTAAATAAAACCTGTGGCATTATCGGGTGCATCAAGACAGCGACTCGTGCGGTTTTAACCGCTGTGATACCTACCACCTTGGGAATCGACTAGTTCGACGTATTGCATTCGCCTTTCGCCTAAGCAATTATATGACTTTGCGGCAGTTATGGGTAACTTCAGATCAGGGAACTTCGGATCAGTGGAGAAGAATTGACGGAAACAGTATCATAAAACCAAGAAGGAAAGTACCTGACCCGATTCAGAATTGCTATAGTATGGTCACATCTGTTTCTGGAACTAGCTGCCAATGGTAAAGATAGCTGCCTTACCTTTGACTCTCGAAGAGTTTCTGGAACTCCCAGAGACCAAACCCCCTAGGGAATATATCAATGGTGAAATTACCCAGAAACCAATGCCTAAAACTCGCCACTCCAGACTTAATATCAAGTTGACGAGTACAATTAATACTGTTGTTGAGGAAGAGCAAATTGCCTACGCTTTCCCAGAGCTACGATGTACTTTTGGCGGACGGTCAATTGTTTCCGATCTAGCAGTTATTCGCTGGAACAAGATTGAATTTGATGATGAAGGAGAGCCTATAGATGATGTGTTTATTGCTCCAGATTGGACTATTGAAATTATCTCTCCCGGCCAGAGTTCAAACCGAGTAACAGGTAACATTTTAAATTGTCTAAGACATGGTTCTCAACTAGGATGGCTAATTGATCCTTACGACCGCTCGGTCTTGATTTTTCTACCTAACCAACAACCGGAATTGTGTCAGGGAAGTGACTCTCTAGTGGTGTTAGATGGTATCGACCTTCAGTTGACAGCAGAGGAAATTTTTGGCTGGTTGAAAATGGGAAGTTCAGCAACATAAGGGAGTAGGGAGTAGGGAGTAGGGAGTAGGGAGTAGGGAGTTTTGATTAAGCTCAATTAAGGGCGATGTTCCGTTCGCGCAGCGTCTGGCACTGCCAGTAAGGAACCGCTTCGCGATTGGCCGTAGGCCACGCTACGCGAACGCATTATCTACCCAACAACCGGTAGAGTTTTTCTTCCGGGTCTATAGGGTTGATCATACTGTTGAAGGTTAGTCGGTTGAAGGTTAGTCGGTTGAAGGTTAGCTGGTTGAAGGTTAGCTGGTTGTTCGCCTTTGGCGTTCCCGAAGGGTAGGTTGTCTGTCAGAATGCAGAATCTAGAATGCAGAATGTAGAATGTAGAATGCAAAATGTAGAATTCCAAATTCTCAATTCTCAATTCTCAATTCTTAATTCTTAATTCTCAATTCTCAATTCTACATTCTTAATTCAAATACTCCCTACTCCCTAAAAGCCACAAGGAAGTTCAAACTGCTATATTACCAACTATTGACCAATCAGGAATCCCAGAAAAGAACTATAAGACACAGTAAAGGTACTTTTGTCTACACCTTCTAATCTGACATCGACACGGTCTTTAGGATCTAATTTCATCATTGCTGTTATCGATTGTGCTGTGAGATTTTTAATCAGCCCAGGTTCGAGCACAATAATCGTTGTATTATTGTCATTACTATCACCATTATTATAAATGCCCACAATCACACCATCGCCGTTACCATTACCTCCAGAAAATTGTAATGTGGCAGCAAAAAAGTAATAGCCTGATCTGGGGGCGATAAACGCATTGCTTTTATCATCAAAAACCTGGTAATGGTCATTCCTTTCAACAAATTATATGACATGGGTTCCTGAACTTTTAATATTTTGACCATCAAATTTTATGTCTGCATAAAATTTATATCCTGTTGCTGTGCCTCCGTCTGCAACAACACCCTGACTAATTTTGTTATCAACATAGGCTTTTACCGCCCTTTCGGTGGGTACGGCTGAATCACTGTTACCTTTAAGATTTTGATCATTGGAAAACTCATTGACTGCTACACCCAATTGCAGCTTCAGATTACCATTAACATCTAGATTTGCCTGTGGACTGGTTTTGTTAATACCAAGTCTGCCATTATTGGTATTGAAGTGCATCTTGATATTGTTAGAATTATCCTCAGGATTATTAAAATCACGGATGTAGAGATTATCATCAACGGCTATATAAGCCTGTCCACCGTAACGATAGAAGGCACCATCTTTATTTATATGCTGAGTGCGACTAAATCCACCCACATCAAGGGCTTGGGTCTTGGTAATCCCAGCAATGGTTAGGTTACCGGCAACTTGAAGGTTGCTGTTATCTAGAATGACTTGCCCAGTGCCTTTGGGACGAATCACAATATCTTGGCTAGCATTACTGCCAATCGCTTCAATACGGTTATAGCCAATCCCAATGCCTTGGGTGAGATTTTGGGCATAGAAGGCTCCAATATCAGCAGTTATCTGATTGTGGCTAGCTCTAACTCTGAGTTCACCCAGTTCAACATGAAGTTTCTTCTCTGGAGTGTCTATAGCGATACCAACATTGCCATTAACACTCAGGTCTTCGGCTATGTTCACACCATTAGCTATTTCCAGTTTCCTGGATGAATTTTGCGATCGCACTGTGCCATGAAAGGTAATCTGATCTTCATCCTGGTCTCCCAGTAACACATCTCCCGGTTGATGTTCAACGTCCCGAGCAATTACATCGCCTCGAAATGTTACATTTCCCTCTACCTCTAGATTCCCGGAGACTGTCACTGCTCCATTTAAATGGGTATCTCCCCCATCAACCTTAAGCTTGTAATTCCCTGGTTGTGTTGTGCCAATCCCAACCTTACCCTCAACGGTCAGGTTTTCCGAGACGTTTAAGGCATCCGCTATCCGCAGTGACCCAGATGAATGTTGCGATCGCACTGTGCCATAAATAGTCACTGTATCTTGATCGCTATTCCCTAGGGTGACGTTATCACTGACGGTTAGAGCACTCTCAATGGTCAAGGAGCCAGTCATGGTACCCCCGGATTGACTCACTACTCCAGTCAAGGGAGAGAAAATAGCGCGACGGTCTTCTACCAATTCCCACTTGCTGCCATCACAGCGCAGTAGGGCTAAGGGAGAGTAGTGATGACTAATGCCGTGGGGATGGGCTTTGTCTTGACTCCATTCAACGGTCTGTGAGGTTCGCGTCGGAATCAACCAATAATCCCCAGTTCTGTAGTTTCCGGATTCAAACTTAACTTCTAGGTCATTGTTTAACTGGATATATCCTTCATTACCTTTTCCATTACCGCCAACAGCGCCCGTAGGGGTTCCCCTTGGGCAAAATCTCGCTGCCGGTAGATCGCAGGTAATAGATTATATAGCCCCTCGGTTGATTGGTTCATCTTAGGAATACCATTGGTTTTTCACCAGGGAGCTCATCGAGAAACAGGACTTACGCATGCCCCCGTTGGTCCCCCACTGTCAAAAAGCGAAGCATCCGCGCTCTTCCCCCCCAGTATTGGGGGGTTAGGGGGGCAGGGGACTTTGACATCATTCCCCCCCAAACTTGGGGGGTTAGGGGGGCAAAACCAACTAAACTTCGTAAGTCCTATAAAAACTCAACAGTCAAAAATAACAGGATTTGATCAGATGCGCATCTTATGGTATTAAACAAAATCTATTCTCAATAAGGGGAGCAGCAAAGGTAATTGATAATTCCTGAAACCCTTATCTATCAAGATACACGAGCTTGTAAATCAAAAAAAATATCTAAAAAGCCTAAACTCCTATAAAATTAGAGTTTGGGCAAAATTTAAGATCTGCAAAGCCTTTGACCATACTTTAGCTACGGTTTCCACAAAGGGGACCATTGAGCTGTTTGCAGTTACTTGCAGCAAAACACAACAGGGCTACTCACACGTAGTACCGGATTAATCTGTAAACCATTAGTTGGAGGTGCAGCGGAAAGGGGCTGAGTGCGGTATTGTGTCCACACCTTGAAAGCCCCGTGCTAACTCTCACCCTTAGGGTGTAAGTGGTGTATTCTGCTGCGAAAATTTCGATGAAAAAAATCCGTATTGTTCTGTGGGCGGCACTATTGTCTTGTGCCATGCTCATGATTCCACAGCCAGCTCACGCGATTGAAAGCGTAATGGAGCCGGTCAGTCACTTTGATACTGGCACAGAGGGTTGGAGCGTTGTTGACGTCAATGATCAAGAATTTGACCCCGAACAGTCTAGAATCTGTGGATTCATCACTGGTGGCTACATTCATAATGATGATCAAGTCGGTGATGGACCCTACGATTACCTTGCCCCCGAGAAGTTTGTTGGTGACAAATCCAGTTTTTTCAATGGAAACCTCAGGTTTTCTGTTCAGGTTAATTTGGAAAATATCGATGAGATTACCGAGGATATCAATAGTTTAAATAACAGTTTAACAAATGGTTTAACCATAAGTGGTGGTGGTTTGGAACTACAGAACCATGTATCGACGCCCACTATAGACCAATGGACTCCCTACACCATACCCCTTAATGCAGAGGGTGGATGGATAAAAACTGACAGCAATGAAGCAGCGACGAATTTAGAGATAATGCAAGTGCTGACAGATTTGGATTATTTAAAGATTAATGGCGATTGGTTGACAAATACCAACAAAGACCGTTCCAGTCTCGACGAAGTTCGCTGGGAAAACTGTGGATCTCTCTACGTCTATGAACCCCCAAATAATTCTGCCCCTGTAGTGGCTAATCCCATTGGCGCTCAAAGCATTAACGAGAATGAGCCTTTTACCCTGACAATTGGGGAAGCAACATTTAGCGATACCGATGGAGATAGTCTGAGCTTTAGTGCAACCATACCGAGCTGGTTGAATTTCGATGGCACTACGTTCAGTGGTACTCCCAGTAGCGAGGACATTGGCACAACCACAATTACTGTAACAGCGTCTGACGAGCTATGCAAAACTGTCAGCAATGGGTTTGAAATTCAGGTTAACCATGTTCCCGTGCCTACTGAAATTGCTAATTCAGTGGAGGATTTTTCTGATACTCAAGGAGAGCATAACTGGTTCTATGGCTACTACGATGGTTCCCTGACCAGTGCTGATTTCCATGAAATGCAGGAATACACTAAGGGCTCCTGGCAGGTGAAGCAAGGAAAATACTGGACTGAGCTATCTAACACTATTGCTCATCCCAACGGTCCGAAAACCAGCGGTAGACGGCAAAGGGTTGAGCAGTGGGGAGTTCGTCGCTGGGTTAGTGACATTGAGGGAGAAGTTACGTTCAAAGGTCACCTGGCCAAGAAAGACCGTCGTACTGCCAGCGATGGTGTGATTGCCTATATCTTTGTTGATGGTACTAAAATTTGGTCTGATGCAATCGATGGCAGGGATGGTTTTGGGGTTGATTTCACTGTATCCAGCACAGTGCAAAAAGGCTCGGTAGTTGACTTTGCCCTGGCACCTGGCAATAGCGACTTTTTTGATAAGAGCACATTCACTATTAGCATCATTGGTTTGTTGTAAAGCTTAAGTATTCAGCGGTCAGCGGTCAGGGGTGAGCGGTCAGCGGTCAGCGGTCAGCGGTCAGCGGTCAGCGGTCAGCGGTCAGCAGTCAGCGGTCAGCAGTCAGCGGTCAGCGGTCAGCAGTCAGCGGTCAGCGGTCATGGGAATTAGGGAATTAAGTACTGACTCCCTTGGAAAAAGCTAATTCTATTGTTGGTTAATAGCTGGATTCACCGCGATCGCGTTTTTTTATTTCACTGGTTCGTTATGTGGTTTTGGGATTTGGGCTTGGTGGTGATGATGCGATCGCGTAGCGTGGCCTACGGCCAATCGCTACTTGCGAAAATCATACCCTAATTCAGCAACACCGTTCAGGATTAGTTGTTACATCTAGTCCACGAGACTTTAACAATGTAGCAACTAATCCTGATCAGCTGATGTGCATTTAAATTGGTTATTCCCTGTTCCGGTGATCCGCTGTTCCCTGTTCCCTTTGAGCAATTTAGGTATCCCAATCTAAATACTGAACAGCTTACATCTTCATCAGTATAAATCGCTACAATAATCCTCACGATCAACCTAAATTGACATCCTCCCCCGTTAAATCAGAGATTATAACGGGGGATTCCCAAACTTCACAATTTGGGTTTACTGCTTCTTAAGCACTTATCTAGGTTGTTATCAACCCCCGACAGCCCGCCTACACAGTCATTTTTTACCACGATCTGCCCGACCGCAGTGATACCACGTTGACAAATCACTTTTGCAGCTGCAATATCTCTGTTAATTTCGTATTGGCATTCAGGACATTTGTGTATACGTTCAGACAAATCCTTTTTGCCTGTATGTTTACCACAACTTGGACAAATTTGACTGGTAAATCTGTAGTCAACCTTGCCAAAATATACCCCTCGTTTCCAACAAACCCAAGCCAGGATATTAAAGAACTGACCAAAACCAGCCAATACGGGTATGTTTACTTAACATTCCTTTTGCCCAAGTTCTAAAATCTAAGTCCATGTCCTTCGGACAGGCTTCGCCAACAACAAATATCATTCCAGCTTGGTCACACAGATGATGTGCTAACTTGAAGCGATGCAGCAAGGGAACAGGGGAGGCAGTGCGGTCTTGGGGGTCTCCCCCACTCGCGGTCTGCCGTGGTTTCCCCCACTCGCGCTTTGCATCAAGACAGTGAAAATCTTTTCGAGTATCTGAAATTTTTTGATAAAGTCTTGCGATTTTATGGTTGAGTCTATGTCTATTTGCCGACCCTTTTTTCTTTGTTTTTAATCTACGTTGTAGCAACTCGCGCGTTCCCTAGCGCCGTGCGACGGCGCGGGGTCGCTCGTCAATTTCAGCTTACTGTGTAGTTTACTTAAGAATCTAGGGCGCTCTATTAACTCATTATCAGAAGTTGCTAAAAATTTGTCTAAACCAATATCAATCCCCAGTGGATGACCCCATGCTGGCGTATCAGGAATACTGACTTCACTTTGTAAAGACAACATTGCAAAATAGCCGCTAGCCCGTCTAACTATTCTGACTTGTTTGATTTTAAACCCCTCTGGAATTGGTCGCGACAATCTCATCCTTACCAGTCCAATTTGTGGGAGTTTAATCCAATCATTAATAACTGGATTAGTCTTGAACTGAGGAAAGACAAAAGAACGCATCCGATACTTTTTTTTAAATCGAGGGAATCCGTATCCCTTTGATTTCATAGTTGTAAATGCTCGTTCTAAAGTTTTCAATACTTGCTGTAAGACCTGAGCATTCGTTCTTTTTAGTTCGGGATTTATTTTATTGGCTTTGGTTAGATTAGCGGCTTGTAATTTGTAACTGGGATATGGTGCATTGGCTGGAATTATATATTCTTTTTGTAATGAACAATAATTAATCGCACATCGCTTACTTTCGTGCCAGTCTTTTCGCTCTCTTAAGGCATAATTCCATACCTTTCTACAGACCGCAAACATATCTTCAATGATTGCGGTCTGTTTCCTTGTCGGGACTAGCTTGTACTCGTAAGTAAGTGTCAACATGAATCTATTTTAGCATGAATCTATCAAAATATGATTATTTGGGTAGATAAGATACACACCAACTTTCAATTGTAACGCTATCGCGTTATTAATTTATTGGTCGCGATTCATCTCACCGCGCTTATCAGAGATTATAGCGGGAGTCCTCTCACGACATTTTCGATAGACTTTACAGATGGATGCACGAATTCATCAGGGACTTGGTTCTGCTCAATGTATTCATTAATCTCCCCTTGATTGTCAAGATAGAAACTTAAGGCATCAAATACTTGCGCCAGAGTCAGATGAGTTAGATGGTTTAGAATTTCTTCTGGCATAATACCCAAGCGCCATAAACCAACAATAGCACGCACAGATGTCCGAGTGCCGATGATGATTGGTTCTCCGTTCAAAATTTCCGGATTACGAGTAACGTAGCGCGAGATCGTTTTAGCAGTCATAAGGCTCTTTGCTTTGGGAAACCAGTGCTATGTCTAATTTACCAATAAGAGCTAAGGTCAGCTGACGTTAGCACAAGCTAATTCTATTGTTGGTTAATAGCTTGATTCAGCAAGGCCGCGTACGCGAAGCGGTTCCTTACTGGCAGTGCCAGACGCTGCGCGAACGGAACATCGCGTTTTCTTCCTTGACTGCTTCGCTATCTAGTTTTTGCATTTGGGCTTGGTGGTGATGATGCGTACGCTACAGCAAACTTCTCACCTCTCCCTATTCCTATTGATATTTTTATCAAATTTATTTTGATTTGGTAATGAGTATTTGGACTTATTTTTGTTTTTCTAAATGAGTTGTAAAAGTAGATTGTAATTTTTTATAAACTCAAAAAGTCTGGATTATTTACTGCTCTTAAATATTGGAACTTTTAGGTTTTATGAAGCTTTGTAAGATTTGTTTACATATCAAATATAAATACTATATTAATCTTAATTTACTTCATGTAGCTTCGGTAGTGCTTCAGACCACTTCATTGACTGCTCATGCCCTACTTTATACTTCCTACTTACTAGGACAAAAATCCCTTAAATCCTTTACTAATCAGCTGTTCGTAATTATATTTTATCAAAGTATTTATGATAAAAAATCATAAATATAAAGCTTTGGTGAATTTAACTTAGACTAACTAAATTAGTCACAATTTTGTGTAACACTGGTTTTTGAAAATAAATCAGATCTCAATTAATAACTAATTAATTGGTATTATATCTACCAATCTAAAGCCCTAATTTTAAATAAAACAGCGCTGATTTGAGCACTTGATATCTACCATTAATAAATAGCTGATCAACCCCATTTTTGATTTCTCATAACACCAAAAACGGGTGCATCTCATTTTTGGTGTTTGAGCAGGTGGTGCGTTACGGGCAGCAACATAACCCTGGCTACGAGGCGGAAAATGAGGCTCCACTAACGCACCCTACGCAAGATTTTGAAATCTGAGATGCACCCCGAAAAACTAAGTAGTTTAAGGTGGCTATAAATAAACAAACTCAAGTTAAAGTCAATAAAGCCCATGTTCAAAAATAGCTTAAGCGAAGAGCAATTCCAAGCATTAGTAGAACGGCTTTCCAAACGGAAAGATGAGCTAGAAGGAAGAATCACTATTGAATCGGTTAAGGATAGTTTAAGGGAATTAGGATTATCCGATCTACTTCTTGAAAATGATATTGATGATGTTTGTAAACAAATGAATAGAGAATTGAAAATGCGGCAATGGAAAAACTATTTAAAGTTTGCCTTAATCCTAATTATTTTGACAGCACCATTATCTGCCTTTGGAGGGTATAAACTCCGAGAATTTATTGTGGCGAAGTTTCCGACATTCGTAGGAATCACTGATGATGATTCATTACAATCAAGGGAGCTGAATCTACAAGTAAAAAACCTCCAAAATCAAGTCAAAGATTTGGAAACAGACAAGGATAAACTACAGGAAAAAATCAAAGAACTCAAGACTGAAAAAAATAAACAGCTTCAAGAGCGTGGTCAGCCTGTTTCAAGAATATCGAACAATGTGAGAACTGGACCTGTCAATCCTAAAAGTTTACCCGAACCAGTTGAACGTGAAGGTATTATCTATGAATTAAAAAGTTGCCAAAAATCCTCCAATTTGAATTCAAGTACTCAATCCATTAGTTGTGTTATATCAATGACAAGTACAAAATAAAATGTTACATTGCATTTGTATTCCAACTCTTCTTCTAGAAGAAGTAGACTACTTGAGCAAGGTAAAGAATATGTAGCCACAAAAGTTACATTGGGTACATACAGCAGTAATAATCGTAAGGGTTATGTAAAAAATAGCTTGATTAAGGATGTACCAATAGAAGCCATTATTGCTTTTGATGGAGTTCCACTAGAAGTCAACCAGATAGATGTCCTCCAATTTACCTCTCATTTGAGGAGCTCTTATTACACTGGTTATTTCAATACTGAGTTACGTAATTTGTCGGTTATTCTAGAAGAATAGAAGCTATTTAATTTACAAATAGGTTATGAAAAATCTTGCTTCTTTCTCATAACATCAAAAACTATTTGGTTTTATTGATTAGCCCTTAGGTGGTGCGTTACGGGCAGCAACCTAACACTGGCTACCGATAACATGAGGGCAAGCCCGCCCCTAACGCACCCTACGAACTCACTAATGAGCAGATATTTATATAAGGAGTAGTTCAATCGTGAGAAAAACTGAAGTAGCTTACCTTTTATGGCTTACCTGTTTATTAGGTTTTTGCGGCGTCCACCGTTTTTACACTGGTAAGTACGTTAGTGGAACAATCTGGTTATTTACAGTTGGTTTTTTTTGATTTGGGCAACTTGTAGATTTAGCTCTGATACCAGGAATGGTTGAAGAGAAAAATCTCAAGTATAGGATGCTCTATGGCGGCGCACACCAAAACAACCAGGTCACTCAGCAGGTTGTTGTCAACGTCGCAGATGTAATCGCTCCAAGTGCCAATAACCAAAAGGTCAAGAATGACACCCAACTTATCCTTCAAGTCGCAAAGGATAATGGTGGTAGTGTATCTGTAGCTGATTGCGTACTTGCTACAGGAAAGCCAGTTGAAGAGATCAAAGAGATGCTTAATACTATGTGTACCCAAGAGTTAATGATGGTAGATAATCACCCCGATACTGGAGCAATTATCTACAAAGTTATATAAGTAAATTAACTATAAAATTGTAAGTATTCAGCCGTCAGCTAATGCGCTACGCGCACGCTACGCGAACAGCTATCAGGCGCTTTAACTGCATCGGGTCGGATTAGTAAAACGAGCAGGGATTTTCAACCAGTCGTATCAACATCCACCAGCTTGTTTACTATCTCCCGTTGATTAGCTGACGGCTAACTGCTGATAGCTGAGTGCTTACATAAAATTAATTTTCTGGTGGGCAGTGGTTTATACCAATTTAAAAGCCCAGCCTACATCTCTCTGGTGGGCAGTGCATCAGACTAATTGAAAACCTGACAATGATCAAGGTAAGCACTGCCCACCCTACATCTACTCAAGTACAAACGCGCTTATTGCCGATGATCAATTATCTCCCCCACTCATCGCCACCTGGTAATTCAGTTAAATAATCATCTAAAACTGCTGGCAGTTCTTTAGCTGAATAGCGGTAAGTCAGACTAAGTAAACTATTGGCAGTCAAAATCAGCTGTGGTTTATCCAGCCTCTGGGAAAGTTGAGACCGCCTTAACTCTCCATTGAAAACTTCCAGACTAGCAGGAGCGATCGCTGCTTCTAGTGCTTCCTCTAATCTGGGCTGCCATTGATCAAGCTTAATATAATAGGAGGTTTTATTATCTTTAAGATTAAGCTTTTTAATTTCCAGAATTGAACTGGCAATTGAAGCTGCCCAAGAATTGGTTAAACGCTGCTCTACTTGATTTTTAATTAAGTGGATAAATAGCCTGACTAGGAACGAATCAATATTACGCAAAATTGCTTGTTTACTCATCCCTTCTAATTCATCGACAATTGCTAAAGCATCTGCGTATCGTCCTTCTATAATGCTAGTTTTGAGGTCTATCAGTTCTTGTGTCATAGGTAAGGTATAAATTTTTTTTGTTAGGTAGGGAGTCGGGAGTCGGGAGTCGGGAGTCGGGAGTCGGGAGTCGGGAGTCGGGAACAGCGGCTCAGGGAATAGGGGAAAAATATTGTGTACCTGATTAGGCTATAACCCGCTATTATTATATATAATACCTGGTGATTATGCGTACGATACTTGCCAAAATCATACCCTAATTCAGCAACACCTGGTATTTGACTATAGTAATTATTGTTTTTGAACCAAATACCCAGGATATTTTACAATGGATACCGTAAAATTCTACCAAGATACCGTCGAAAAAATTCTCAAAGACTATGCGGCTATCCCATACAGTTATGGTGATATTAAGCAGTATGTCATTATTGATGCCGAGCGTACTCATTTCCTACTGTTTAACGAAGGATGGAACGGCAAAAAAAGAGTCCATGGCGTTGTCACCCATGTTGAAATTCGTCAGAGCAAACTCTGGATTCATTATGATGGCATCGAAGACGGCATTACCGATGAACTAGTGGCGGCGGGTGTGCCAAAGGATCATATTGTCCTCGCGTTTCATCCTCCCCATTTACGTAAACATACCGGATATGCGATCGCATAACCCCAATCACAAATAATATCAAGTCCGGTTGAATACCCATCATAAAAGTGTGGGGAGATGGGGAGATGGCGGAGATTTTTATAAAGCGATGCAGCGCGGTCTTGGGGAGGCAGAGGTGCGACCCGTGGCGAATTTAATTACGGGTCAAACGCACCATTACGGTCTTGGGGGTTCCCCCCACTCGCGCTTTGCCGTGGTTTCCCCCACTCGCGCTTTGCATCAAGACAGGGTAATTATCCTGACATGATATGAGTAGTAGGGTGCGTTCATAACCCACCCATCCCATTAACAATTCCCTCTTCTTTCTTCCCTGTTCCCGACTCCCGACTCCCGACTCCCGACTCCCGTTCCCCTCCTGGGAGGGGTTAGGGGTGGGTTCCGATTCCCGACTCCCGACTCCCGACTCCCGTTCCCCTCCTGGGAGGGGTTAGGGGTGGGTTCCGACTCCCGACTCCCGACTCCCTAAAATCCTAACCAAATTGAGATTCAATAATAGCGATCGCATTAGCAATGCCATCTTCATCCCGGATTTGTTTCCCCAAGGCTTCAGCATTTTGCCGAATGGTCTGGTTTGTCGTCACTTCGCGGATAGCAGTAGCGAGCTTCTCGGCAGTCAACGTCTTCTGGGGAATCGGTTTACTGCCCACACCAAGGGCATGAACACGCTCGCCCCAAAAGGGTTGGTCCCCAAAAAAGGGACAAATGATAGTTGGACGACCTGCCCGTAAGCCAGCAGCGGTTGTGCCAGCCCCACCATGATGCACCACTGCCGCCATACGGGGGAAAAGCCAATCGTGGGGAGCGCTGTCAATTTTTAAAATGCTGTCGGGCAAGTCAGCCACTGCCAAGCCACCCCAACCGGTAGCAATAATACCCCGCACATTGGCTTGCTGTAACCCTTCAATCACAATTTCCGTCAGGCGCTGGGGATCTCGTCCAGCCATACTGCCAAAACCGACATAAACCGGAGGATTACCAGCATCAAGGAAATTCTGTAACTCAGCCGGTGGTTGCCATGTATCTTGTTCCTCTAGAAACCAGTAGCCGGTTGCCATCACACTCTCAGGCCAATCCGTAGCTTCATCGCACACAAACTTACTGTAACAATATAAAACAGGAATCTGTTCACCGGTAGTGGTACGCAGAATATTAAAATCCCCCCGTTGGGGTGGCAAATCATGGTCAGCTCGCCACCTTTTAACAGGTTTGCCTGCTGAAAACTCCATTAATCGATTGACGAAGCGATAGGTCAGTTTGTTATACCAGCCCCCTAAAGGCCATTTCGGGAAGCCCATGTTAGGAAATTCAGCGGTAGGCACCAGCATCGGCAAAGGAACCGCCATGATCACTGGAATGCCCAATTTTTCGGCGAAATGAGGGCCCCCATAGGTTTTGGGGTGGAAGATGATCAGATCAGGGTTGGCTTGTTGTGCGGAATTCCAACTATCCTTAAGCATCATCCGTTGCATGGGAGCAACTTGTTTAGATAACTTGCGAGTCAGTTTGATGGTTTCCCAGAGGTTGGTGGTATTTTCCATGGCATCCCGACCTTGATCGGAATTGATCAGCTTGATCATCTCATCGTTCATATAGCCATAAGTTAAGCCATGGTCCCTGATGAATAATTCAAAACTGGCACTGGTACAGACTGTGACCGTATGTCCTGCTGCTTTTAAACCTTTGCCTAATGCTACATAGGGCTGGACATCGCCACGGGAACCGAGAGTTAGGATAAATACATGCATAGGTCAGTTATCTGGTCAACAGCAATGGAACATGTATCAACCTCTCAAACACACACAACAGCAGTTTGTGGAGGAAGCATCATCCAAGAATTCCTCTTAATTATAAATATTCCATTATAAACATGGAGTGGTAATCCGTCTATTGCCCCCCTCACCGTAAGTCCTGTTTTAATTTTCAAGTTTGAATTTACAATGGATATGAACCCAAAAATACTGCTTTCAAAGTCGGAGACCAATTAGCTGCTCAGATGGAGAAACCCGATGCCTCGTAATACTCGTACTAGTAAAACGGCATTTACTTAATTTTTAACAATGATATGGAGTAAGGTATGAAATACGTTTTACAGATTTTTCAACTTATCAAATACCCCTATGTCAAGCATGCACTCATTTTAGTAACAGTACTATTATTAATAATTCCTGACCTCATAGAACCCCTTATTATTCAGAATCTTTTCGATAATGTTTTTCCAAACAAAGATATTAATTTATTATTTTTAATGGTTTTAGCTTTTGGGGTAGCCAGGATTTTTTGGTTTTTACTAAAAATATTTGAGGACTATTTATCTGCTTCTTTTGGCCCGCAAATAATTTTTAGAATAAGACAAAAATTATATTCTCATATTCAAAAAATCGATTTTATAACCTACAGTGAAATACCGAATGGTGAACTGGTATCAAGATTACTTAATGATGTTAATTATTTAGAACATTTTTTATTAGTAGTTTTCCCGAGTACAATCGAAAATATATTAATTGTATGTTTGATAAGTATATTGTTATTTAAGTTTAATTGGCTTTTAGCTTTAGTATTAATTCCCCTATCATCTTTATTGAATTTGGCCTATAAAATTAAAGAAAAAGAGATAGAGAAATTAAGCGCTATCAATCGAAAATATATTTCTGAATTTCAAAAATTTTTTAACGAAAATATAGAACTACACTATTTGATAAAGGTGTTTGGTTTAGAAAAAAATAGATTAATAAAACATACCAAAATTACCCAAAATTATATAAGGAATAATATTAAATTTGTGACGTTATCCAAACTAGTAGAATCTTTGGGAGAACTTATACCTCTAACTTCAAAAATTGTTTTATATGGATTAGGAGGATATCTTCTCATAAATAATCAACTTACCTTAGGTAGTTTAATTGCTTTTGACTATTTATTGGGTCTTATTGTTGAGCCTTTATCTTCTGTTTTTAAGGTTAATCTAAAGTTACAAGCTACCATCCCAGCTATCAAAAGGATTCTGGAATATTTAGAACTGGACACAGAAAAAGAAGGAGATTTAACAGTCAACAAAATCAATTCCTTTAAATTTGAAAAAGTTAATTTTGAATACCAAAAAGGTCAACCCATTTTGAAAAATCTCACTTTTGATATCAAAGCAGGTCAAAACATCGCTTTTGTAGGAAATTCCGGTGCAGGAAAAACTACAATAACTAATTTATTATTTAGATTATACAATCCCAAAGAGGGTTCGATCAAGATTAATGATATTGATATTAGCTCTCTAAAAATCAAATCATTAAGGCAAGCTTTAGGAGTCTGTTCTCAAGATACATTGTTATTTAATACAACAATCAAAGAAAATTTAAAGTACGGAAACTTAAACGCAACAGACCGAGAAATTATAGAAGCTTGCCAGCTGTCACATATTCATCATTTTATTGAAACTTTACCAGAAAAATATGAAACTATAGTTGGGGAAAGAGGCATCAAACTTTCTGGAGGACAAAAGCAGAGGCTTGCAATTGCTAGAGCAATCTTAAAAAATCCTCAAATTTTAATTCTGGATGAAGCCACATCTCATCTTGATAGTGAATCAGAAAATATTATCCAAGAATCACTTAAAACAGTTGCCGAAGGTAGAACGACAATAATCATTGCTCATCGATTATCCACAGTGGTAAATTGCGATCGCATATTTGTTTTGAATCAGGGCAAAATTGTCGAAGAAGGAAAACATCAAGAACTCCTTAAAAGTCAAGGAATTTATTATAAACTTTGGCATGAACAATTTAGATTTGATCCGATTCAGTAACTCTTCTGAGTATTAGTCTGTCTTCTGGATATGCTCCGAAGTCTTTTGTTAGTAAGTAGGAATTATTTGGGGATTTAATGGCTAAATAATCCTTAGCCTGTTCCCAAGACTCCAATCTTTGCATCCAATGCCGATAGTACATCATAGCGACAGTTCTAGCACGGGCAGCTTGTGCTTTAGTAAAGAATAAGTTTTCATTCAGTTCAGTATCTATACTCATTAGATTCATGAACATATTTTTGGCATGCAGATTTTCAGCAAATTTTTTATCCCAAGGCCAAATACTGGCTTTTTTGATATTAATCGGATTCCAGATGGTATCTGGAGCTATCCCCAGGCAAGGCTTATTAAAATCTTTACCATGTTTACCAAGGTGATACAGTTGAAAACAATGTCCTAATTCATGGCTAAGAGTACTACCAGCTTCACAGTCATATTTTTGATTAAGGTAGTTGGCTCGATCGTATCCTAAAGTATCAACAATCAGGCACAAAAAACCAATTTTTCGAGGATAAAATTTGCGGCGATATCGGATTTGGGGCAAATTGGCATAACCCCCAAGATTGCGTCTGGATAAATCCCGTTGCATTAAGATCGCAACATTAAAACAGTTTGGGGATGTGGTAATTTCATCAATCCACTTTCCTTTGTTTGTTTTCACTGGATTGCGAGTATGGACTTCGGAAATTCCAGTTAATCGAAACCGAAATCCCATGGCTCCAATGCGGTCAATACAAGTTTGGTAAAAATCCGAATAAGGTAATAAATAATTGCGCAGATGTTCTTTAGCATACTCTGCCCCTTCCATAGAAAAGTCAAAATTTACCTTTTCCAGATTCTTTTCAATTAACCATTTCAAGTAAGCTCGATCGTTATTCTTTTTGATTGAGTCATAATCTCTCTGAATGTCGTAATTATGATTGGGAAGAAACTGTCGTAAGTCATAGGCTAAAATCTCTGGGTGGTCGATCAGATCTATGATATAGTCTTCTTCGCTAAAGTTAACTAGATAAAAATGAATTGGAAACTCCCAAATATAGGAATCATGGATAGGCAGCAGATCCGGAAATTTTTTTTTCCGAGTTAGCTCCATGATTTCTAGGAAGTCTGCAAATGATTTGGAGCGGAAATAGTTATACAGAGTGAATTCCCGACCCTCTTGTTGATAAATTCGCTGATTGAAGAATGTTTCATTAACTCTAAAATCGTAAGCAAAGAAGATATTGATAAATTCCTCGATACTGTTGTAAAATTTCCCCCGAATGGGATCGGTAATTTCTGCTATTCCTAGATAACAGTTGATTAAAGGATCTAATTGATTGATGTCTAGGGTTAGAGGCAATTTAGGCATTATCGCAGAAAGCCGTTGTTTAAATGTAAGTCAAAGATATTTTGAAACAGATACTTTTGACCCAGATTGAACTCTGATTCCTTATCAAATATATTTGACTTAATTTCAGATATCTATCGAATTTTTATTATATTATTGTCTGCTGTCGTAAAGCATCTCGTTTCTCTTTCCAATGGAAAATAATCGGTTTAATCGTTTCCGATTTCATGTATTTTTTCCCTTTTCTCGCCTCCATTCTTTCTAAGAAAGAATCAATATTGGAAACATTCATAAAATCATGGGACAAGGAAATAGAATCTGATAAAGTTAAGGTTTGATGGGACCAACCATTTGGTAAAATTAATACTTCACCTGGTTCGAGCACAAAATCATAAGGCGCAGATGCGTTCATATAAAGGGGATATTTAACTAAATCGGGATTGGTTAAGTCAACTTGACCATCGTACATCCACTTTGTATCTTCAGGTGGGTGAAGTAGCCACCTTTTGCGACCGGAAATTTGAGCAGAATACACATGCTGTCCTAATCTATCCGTATGATTGGCAATCCCAGAACCTTTAGTTCCCATAAAAATCCAGGTCAAGGCATTTAATTCTTTTTTAGGTAGCTCTAAAATCCAATCTTTTTCCTTGTTGTTCAAGGGTTCAATTGTATCAAAATCTTCAGCAAGGATGTCATAAAAGTCATCCAGACACCACATGGAATAATGGGGTTGGTCGAAGTTGCTTTCCAGATACTTTCTTAATCGTATTTTTTTAGACTTATCGTCGTGACCATGGAAATACTGAATGAAAGCATTGCCAAACCTCTCTCGAAAATAATCTAAATTCCACTTGTGCAGAGCTGGCCAATGATTGATTTGATTCTGGAGAATAACTGCTTGATGAGGAATGAGGTATTTTTCTAACAACTCTTCAAAAGAAATGGAGTAATAAATACGCTCAATAGGAGTCGTTTTTCTTTGGGTAAGTTGAGCAGCCCAATTTGCTTTAATTGACTGACTGGCGCGATAAAATGTCTCTACTTTAGGATCGATATGGTGAGATTTATTGAGTTCGGAAATATAATGGTGATAATTTGTCTCATTGACAAGATCGTGGGTAATAGAAATAGAATCTGATAAAATTTCAGTTTGATGCCACCACCCAACGGGAATAATTAAAATTTCACCAGTTTCTAAAATGAAGTCGAGGGCTTTGGCTTCCTTGAAATTAGGGTATTTTTCAATCGATTCTTCTCGTTTTAACCAGTCAGCTTTACCCTCATACATAAACTCAGATTCTTCTGGAGGAGAAACAATCCAGCGCTTTGTGCCCATAATTTGAGCTGACCAGAGATGAGTCCCCATACTATCTTGATGATTCTTAATGCCCGTGCCAGTATTGCCAATAAAAATTACATTCATGTCCCCATGAATAGTTTTGGGAAGATCCAATAACCAGTTAAATTTAGTATCGGAAAGAATTGTCCCGGCAAGGGGATAATCTGGGGAGAGTATGGGAAATAGTTCTTTGGTATATAGGCTAGAGTATAATATTTCTCCCTGTTGCATTTTCGCAAACATTTTTTTCAATCTCATTTGAGATGACTTAGCTTCGTTGCCAGAAGGGAAAACATTGGTATAAATGTTACCATACTTTTCCTGAAACCAGGAAAAACTCCACTTCTTGCTTGCTTCCCAGTCATCAATTAGACCTCGAATGATAACCGGTTTTCTTTTATAAAGATAATCATCAATAATTGTGCGACTAGTTACACTAGCATCTAGGTAATCTATGCTTTCGTTAGGATAGTAGTTTTGGAGGATTTTTTCGCCTTTAGACATGGGATTTATCCTGGTTTTTATTTCAAACTCCAAACCAAAGCTTGTTTCTCTGGTTAAACATTAGTAAAATAGTAGAAATTTTATGGTTTTGAGCGTATTTTTGGATCCGTTTTAGTTTTTGGCCAGGATTCTCTTCATTATCAAAAATAGTTTGCAGAGCTTCGGTATCATCTGCCGATAAAGCAAATGCATTTTTTTGAAACATTTTCGAGAGAACTAATAGTAATTCCGAATTGGCTTCGTAAAAGGAAAACGAAAGGGCAATATTGCGTTTAAAACTCTCCACTGTATGCCACCAACTACAAGGAATGTAGAGGACATCTCCGGGATGGATTTCGGTTTCATACAAAGTTGCCTGTTCAAAAAGAGGATATTGTTGGTAATCTGGTTGATGAATATCAATAGGTGAATAGTTGGCATTTTCCTCTCCGCCTTTTGGATACATATAAGCTGTTTGGGCAATATCGACCAGCGTCAACTTCTTATATCCGCTGACCTGGCAGAGGAGATTCTCATACCAGTCATGGTGAAAGGCAATACGATTTCCTCCTCGGGTCATCAACATGCGACGTCTGGAAAATACATCAAAGGCATGGAAGAGATCGATATCTGGGACATTCTGGATCAGAGCTGGGAATAGCCAACTACCAACAAAATAGTCGGTTTCCCCTTCTGGAAGGGTTAATCTCTCTAAAAATCTGGAAAAAGGCATATAAACTTTCTCAGCATCGTCGAAAATTCTCCCCTCAAATTGATCTCTGGATGTTTCGACATCTACTGTCTTAAACCCCACAACCTGCTCCAAATACTCATTTGTCCACAGGTGAATGGCATCCCAGTGTTTTACTCCTCCGCAAATAACTAATGGAGTATTCTTTTGCACATAGTTTCCGTAGAACTCCTCTTTGGATATTTGTTCGACTTTGGGAACCCTCGCTCTTTTATTTTTTATGTTGTAGCTGGATAATATATTCATCGCGATCGCTTTTCCATAAGTTTACTCAAGCTCAGTAGGTACTATGACCGTAGAGAATATCAAAAAGGCTTTCTTCTATTAAACGGCGAAAAATTTGATGAAAATAGTAAGAAGTTCCCTGCTCTTTGAGGTATTTCCGGTGATATTTTTTCAGTTGAGCGTTACGTTTAGAAGCTTTTTCTTCAGATCTAATGATGGCAAGTAAGTCGTTCTTTACCGATTCATCCACCGGAAGGGTGTCGCAGTCTACCAATTTCTCTACAACATTGAGCCGTTGAGCCATTGTCTCGTTGATGATGTAAGACACTGCAATATTCCTGCCAAAGGACGTTACGCGATGCCACCAGTAACAAGGAACATACAAAATATCGCCTTTTTTAATGCGAGCTACGTAAGGAGTGGCATGGTTTAGGAGAGGGAATTGCCCAGAATCCAGCCGATCGAGATCGATAGCAGAAATAAACTGTTCAGGGGTTGCCGGATACAGGTACTTGAAATCGGTGATATCAAACAGCAGGAATTCTTTTTCCCCATCACATTGGCACATGATATTTTCATTGTCGTCATAGTGCAAATGGGATTTTTGACCGCCATTGCCCCAGAATAACGTCCTTCTCCTGGAAATAGGGAAGGTCTCCAAAACAGGATGAGTTCCCAAATCTTGATGTAAAACAGGAAATAGGTTCTGGTCTGAAATATAGTAATTCTTATCAATACTTTTATAGCGTTCGATGAAGTCGGCGACGCTCATCTTTTCCTGAAGACTATCTTTAAGATTTACCTTTCCTTCCTGATAATAGGAAAAGATATAAACCTTGACTGGTTGTTCTCCGACGACTTTTTTTAAATAGTCGTCTTCCCACTGCATGGCCTGCCAATGCTGAATACCTTGGCGAATAATGACGGGGCGGTGCTTGGCAACATACTCATTGGCAAAAGTTTCATTATCAATCGTTTTGACTTCCGCTACAGGAATTGGATTTTTGAGGTTTATTGGATGATGGTTTGATAGCTGTTCGATGCTTAAATTTAACATAATAAGTATAAGTTATTATAAATTATGCATTTATTCGGTTAATTTATACCTCAAAAATACCAGGGTTTATTCGATAAAAATTTTGCATCAAATATAAAACTGGATAACTATAGTTACCTGAATGAAGTTCAATTTTAACCATAGGCTTAACACGTTTAAACGCATTATAAACAGGACTAATATCCTGTTGTTTATTTTTTAAATATTCATACAAAAGACTAAGTTTTAAATATAAATAGAAAATATTCAACTCCATTAAACCACCTTCATTTTGCAGATATTGCTGAGTATTAATCGCCGTTTCCTCTCGATTTTCTAACATAGTCAGCATAGTATGTTTTTCTGATTCAGAGATAGGTAAAGCATCGTTTTTTACTAACTTTATATAGGCCATTAATTGCGAAATCCGATCGGTTCTTACATAAGATAATGCCATGTTCCTGCCTTGGGAACGGACGCTATGCCACCAGTATCCGGGAACATATAACATATCCCCTGGATAAAGATGAGCATTATATCTGGTGACTTCTTTAAAGAGGGGAAAGGCTTGATAATCCACATTATTCACATCTACTGGCGAAAAGTCTGGACTATCTATGTGATCGTAAGCATACATTTTGCGAAAATCGGCGATATCAAAGAGAGGAAACTCTTTTTCACCATCAATCAAAACATAGATATTTTCCTCATCGTCATAATGGAGTGGCGCATATTGTTCTCCTGCACCGAGAAAGAATCCGGTTCGCTTATGATAGTGCTCTAACCGATTGAATCCCTCCAATATTTCATGGTTGCCCATGTCTTGAACTAAAATACTCGGTATATCGGAGTCATTAATGTAATATTGAGAATTATCTTGATAGTGATCTAAAAACTCACCAAATTTCATATATTTCATGGGAGATTGGTGGTTAAAACCAAAATCATGGCGAATAGATGTGGTTTTAAAAATTTTTCTATTGCCAGCAAGTTTAGCTAAATAATCATCAGAATGCCATTTTTTAACAGCTGGCCAATCTTTAGCCCCACCTCGAATCAGGCACGGAGTATTTTTGAGGAAATAATCTTGATAAAATTCGGCTTGGGTAATACTGGTTAATACAGGTACTTCTCTTTGCATCGCTCCTAGCACCGTTCTTTGATAATTAGGTGGATATCAATAAAATTCCCCTAGGGTGAGAGGCTGATAAATCCTCAAAATAGTCTCTCTAACTAAAACAAAAATCCTTCGCAGTTGAGAATCCCCGCATTGAATTGGCGGGGATTCCTATAAACCCAGCGTGGTCAATTGAATAAGAATTAGACGGCGAATAAATTCGCGCCCGTCGTCATTCAAACTCACAATAAAACCGGACTCTCCCTCGGAGCATTAGTGACAAGTTAAGATTCTATAGGATTTGTCATAACTTGTCATCCACCCCGGTACTAATTACGACTCCGACGACGTAAGCGAAATGCAGCAACAGCTGCATTTTCATTTAGCATCTTATTGGGGATAAAGGTGCTTAAGGAAACATCCGCTTTCTGGTTGTATTTAAGTTCCACATAGTTGGGATTGCTCTTCAGCACAGGAACAGCAATATAGGTCGTGCCGTTGATATCAATCTCGCTCTTATGGATACTCAAAGATTCGTCAAATTCTCCCTCTTCAGGAGTGTCAGTATCATCCTCTTGATCATCAATATCCATTTCCCGATCTAATTCGTTATCTAGATATTCTGGATAATGCTTGAGGAAGTCTACAGAGACATACAATACGCCGTCAATTTCAACTTCGTTACCAAACACTGATAGGTTGTCATTCGTAGTAGTTGCACTCATAGTCTATTTATCCTACTATCAAATTTTGTTGCCAAAAATAATACTATTATACAATGGGGTATTCGAGTAAAAACATAACAATTTCTTAAGAAATTGTTATGTTTTTACTCCTGATTCATTCTTGCAGTTCTCAATTGGGTGAGGTCCCTTCGTCTTGGGTTAATGGGAGCAGGGGGAGAAAGATAATGTTCTGGATATCGTAAGTGTGGGCAATTATCCTGATTTGATCTAATTCCTCTCCATGATCAACTTGAAGGGGCTAATCCCTGTATCCCAACCCTCACCAAGCACGGGTTGAGACCTAGGACTTACTGCTCCCCACACTCGCCGCTCCCCCGCCCCACAGTCCCCACACTTCCCTCGACTAACTATAGGGTACCTAAATCAATTGTGATAATTTTTGATGCCATATTCCCTACTCCCTAGTTCCTGTTCCGTCTTCCCTGTTTCCTGTTCCCTCTTCCCTTTGCCATACCCACTGGACAACGCTCGATGTGCTCCTTGATCACCCAAGTTGGTTCACCATACCTGATGTAACGGCCATCATAGGGTTCTTGACACATGGAGTCGAGAGTTTTACAAGTGACATTATCGCCGTCGCTGGTACAGACAAAGTTTTGGAGGTGTTGTTGCGCCAGTTCCAGAGCGTCAATCACCACATTTTGCCGAATCAATTTCCGCGTCATGGACAAGGTTGGAGCGGATACATACCCCTTAGGGTCGGCCTCAGCTTCGGAACGATATTGTTGACAAACAACTTCAGTCATAGGCAATCCATCACCATCGCAAAGTGCCATGCGCCGGTGCCTGGTATTGAAGACAATGGGCTGCTCGTGGATGTCACTGTCTTGGCTCTCAGAGATGGTGCGAATAGAAACTGCTGCGTTGACAACACCAAGGTCGTCCAATTTATTTTTGTCAACCGGTCCGGCGTTTCCGGTAACTGCAATGGAGACCATCGCCCGACTATTTTTCAAAGCACCGGCAGCCATTTGTCGAGCCGTGGTTTCGGTATAAACATCGCCTTTCTTGACCCCGAGCATCTTGCGCTTAGCATCACTATCATAGGTGGAAAATCCACCGTAGGTGTAGGAGCCATAGAGGGGAATGTTGACGATGGTGGAAATAATCATGCCACTGGTCAGAGACTCCGCTGTGACAACATTGAGCTGCCGTGCCTTAATTTCTTTCAAAAAGCTTTCAGCTTTGTCATTCATCAGAGGAGTGTAATCAATGGACATATAATCTACTGTACTGCAACCGTTGTTTAGGTACAGTAACCCTCGTAAGCAGGTTTGAGCCGAGTTGCTGGTATCGGCCATTGCTAGTTGGACACCAAGCACAAAGGGTAGGATGAGCGAGACCAGTACCATCAAAACCTTATTTTTCGACATTTTCGACTGTCTTTCTCCAAAAGATAGATGAATTCACTCTGATTACACTATCAATTCTTGGGTTGTATTAGCTGGTCTTTATGTGAAGTACCCCAACCTGCTTGACCTTTGGTCACGCGGGGCGCGTTCGCTGAGGTTGGGGCTTCCAATTCTCAGGTCAGTTCAGGGACGGTCTTATTCGTCTTTTGGGCTTCCCGCTTCATCCGCCGACGCCTCTACCAGAGGCGCGCGCCTGCTGGAATTGGTCTTACTCAGCGTCCACAGGCAGACATCCGCCTTCTAAGGACGTATAGTTTTTTTTTCGACAGACTCACCTTGGAATTACGACTCTATGGTCAACCAGCCGGGGCTTGTCTCTTCCCTGAGCTGGAGCTAGTACTTTGTAGACCTAATGGTCTGAAAACTGATATGATATCAGACCGTTTGTAAGGTAGCATTTTAGTCAGTCAGGCGGGTCAGCAACCAACTTTATTATAACACAAATTAAAATTATTGTAATTTGTCGTCTCGCTATCCATCCCCACCGGTCGCAGGGTTGGGGAATTCCGCGAGTTTTGTTAAATTTAATGGTTTTGACAGCAAGGGAGTAGGGAGTCGGGAGTAGGGAGTCGGGAGTCGGAAACTTCGGATTAAAAATTATCACAATTCATTAATAGACCTCTTGCCAAAGTATTTTTCTGATAGTGTTGGCGTCAATTATTCTCAAATGTTCCCTGTTCCCTATTCCCTGTTCCCTGCTCCCTGCTCCCTGCTCCCTTTGCTAAAGTACTAAATAACCACAATTAATTAAGAAAAACTTGCCAACTGCTGCAAAAACTGTTGATGTTCCGAACTCGCCAACCCAGCTTGCCAGGTTGCCATCACCTCAAGCATATCCCCCGCCAAAAGTGCCGAAACTGCTAACCATAATCCCGGAAAAACTTGGCTGCGGATAATTCCTTCTTGATCAGCTACAAGAGAAACATATTCTCCGTCTTGCCAAGAAAACCAATCAAAACGCTGGTCAATTACTTGCCAGACCAGATATTCTTTTACTCCATTGCGACGATAGACTCGTTTTTTATCTCGCAGGTCAATGGAAGCAGTACTTGCCGCAATTTCTACCACTAGTTCTGGTGCGCCCTCAATATAACCATCATCGTCCAGACGACTTTGGCCACCACAATTGCTATCAATGAGTAAAACCGCATCAGGTTGGGGTTCATTATCCAGATCCAGCCGCACTGTAGGGTTATCACCTAATCTTACACCAGGAGTTGCTATTTTATAGTTGCCCAACCAAACGAGTAAATTAGCATGGGGCTCAGCGTGGGCTTCAAACCGTAAGGGGGATCCTATATAAACAATTCCTTCAATTAGTTCTGCTTTTTTGAGGTGGGGCATGGCTTGATAACGCCGCTCAAATTCTCCACGAGACAGCAGATCTCCATTTTCTAGGACTGGAAGAGTTCTCTGTCTGTTAGTGATGGGAGCGCTCATAACTTTTCTACTGTTTCCTGATGGGTTTGTACTAAAGTTATTAGTTATTAGTTATAGCAGTTTTCAATTGGGTGAGGTACATTTTTTAGCATTGCTGAATCTTCGGATGAATATCAGTGGGGTGGGCAGGATTCCCACGGGCAAGATGCCCGTTCCACAACAAGATGCCCGTTCCACAAAAGATGCCCGTTCCACAAAAGATGCCCGTTCCACAACAAGATGCCCGTTCCACAACAAGATGCCCATTCCAGCCACCGGGTCAAACAGCTTTAATGAGATGCACCCGATACTCATCGCAGAATTGTTTGATCAATCGTATTTTTAAGGATAGCTCAAAAACTTTCTGTTTTTACTATATTTCAGCTAACTGGTACTAGGGCGTGTTTTCAAACTCGGAGATCCCCCTAAATCCCCCTTAAAAAAGGGGGACTTTGAGAATGGCTCCCCCCTTCCGCGCGGGGGGTTGGGGGGGATCTAAATCTTGCGGAAAACTTTGAAAACACGGCCTAGCCCTCCCATAACTGTCCAGTTTATGCAGGTCATTTCGTTTGCGATCGCATAAATCAACGCTGCACCTAAGCCTCGTCAGCGATAGGCGGGGTCAATGTAAAGATCAATCAAGACTGCTCCATGGGTGTAATCAGAAGTGCTGAACGTTTAAAACGTTCAACACTTCTGGGATTTAAGCAGGTCAAGAATGAGTTGGGATGGGCGGATTTTTCGGTTAGGTCAGTTTTTTTCAGGAGTTATGGAATTCCACACTTCAAGGAGTATCTTGCCTTGGTCAAACAAAGGATAAGCTATTTTGGGTAAAAGATTACTCGACCAGGCATTTTTTCTTGATTAATCCAAGCGTAAACACGCAAGCAAGCTAAGACTTTACCAGGAGTACCTCTAACCTGTAATTTATCGATTACGTCATCTTTGTTCTCTGTATATTTAATAATATCATCTCGAACACCTAAAAGCCATTGACATCCTGCTTGATAACCCTCCATACTATTAACTCTTTCCACTGCTTTGTCAAGGGTTTTTCTTGCATCTTTCTGCAAATTACACCACCAGGAATTTGGGTCAGCTAAAGGCTGATATACTAATGAGTTAATCGCCTCGTCTAAGTCCAGCCTTGCCTTTAAGGATTTAATCGGATCTTGTTCATGGTCTTTGACTTTTTTGAAAAAAAGTATCAAGGTTTTGATATAATCCTCTCTATGCTGGGAATTAAAACGGGTTATACCAAAAAATTTAATACTTTTCAGGCAATGATGTAGGGAGGGGTCGTTTTGAATAAAATATATGCAGATAGATACGATCTGGGCAAGAAATTTCAGATCCCCATCTAGATTTTTATCGTTAATCTCTGAGTCTAAGGAAGCTTCAGTTGATAAACACAACCCTTGAGCCTTAACTGTTCCTGTTAAACCAGGATAGAGAAGTTTATTTTCTGAAAAAGGAAGTTCGTTGTTGTTCGTATCATCTTCCTTTGCCTTGATTTTTTTAGCTGACTGTAGAGCTTTATTTTGCAACTTTTGAGCCATAGACCCTGGAACACGCAGTAAAAGCTTTTGAATTTCGTCCCATAAGTCTGAGTCATTAGTGCTTCGAGGTTTTGAATCACCAATATAAGGGTAAAGTTTCTTATCTGTGAAGAAGTCATTACAGAAATCTTGGAGAATTAATCCTGGATTTTTAAAATCAGTTAAATTTTCCGAATTTGTATTCTTGGAAGTATCTTTGTTAGAGAGAGCCTCGTTAGAAGTATTCTCTTTTAAAAGCTGATCTAGTAGTTCGGATAGCTGACCACAAAGGGTAGCTTCTTCTGAATTGTCTAATGAAATAGCTTCTGCACGGGCTGATTCCAAAGAGGCATACAGTCCCTTGAGAGTATGCCGTAGATATCGCCCTAGCTCCGAGTCTCTTACTAACAACTGTTTGAGCAGTTGACTCAATCCATCACCATCAGTGTACTCCACTAAAGGGGTTTTGCTCATCGTTATTCTCTTCTTCTATGGGACTACGCTTAACTCTAAGTACACATCCATCTTTTTCTTTTAAAACTTCTGGTTGATCCGATATCCAATAAGGAACTTCCCCTTCATGAATACGCAGATTACTTTGGTCATCAATTGTAATGTAGTATCTGCAGTTATCCTTAATCTGATTTTCCTCAAATCCTAATGTACCAAGATATATTTCCTTCAGTTTTGGGCTCTCTAAGCTGGGATAGTAAGCATAGAAGGTGTGTCTGCCACTTCTGGGGAATGCTGGGAGAGGTCGAGGCTTCTGGTTCTCATCTTTGCTGATAGCTCCTTTAGTTTCTTTAGTTGTTTGTTCTCCTTCGTCTTCATTGTGAAAAATATCATCAAGTTTTTCCCCAGCCTTGAAAACTAGGTGTGGAGATTCTTCATTGATCCCAATAGCAATATCCCACTGAAGTACACTATCGATAATCATAGCTTGAGGAACTTCTTCTTGTATATTTGCTTTCTCCAACTCTTCTGTTCGTGTTTTTAGCTCTTCCGATATTGTTTGGTTAATATTTGTTAAGGTAGAGTTATTGTCATCCACCTGATCCCCTACTAAATAATGAGGTTTGCCCCGACAAACTACCATTTCAATTTCTAGGGTTTGGTTAACTTCAAACTGAGCTTGGAATCCCTCATACCATTGATTATTATTCTGGGAAAATATTCCGATTTGTTTGGCAATCTCTTCAAAGTTAAATTTAGCCCATAAAATTTCTCTTTGACTTTCAAAGTCTCGACGATAAATGTTCGTAGTTGGTAAAACACCGAACCATTCACTTCGAGCTTTAGCTTCCTCATTAGGATTAAATTTATACAATGGCTGTCGTGCTTGAAAAACTGGTTCTAAAGAACCTACAACTTGCCTCAAGAAAGCACAAGGCAATGTGTAAAGTAAATTATTAACTTCGATATAGAGTTCGCTTTTACCTTCTTTTAGCTTGTCTTTCGCTGATTTCGGAGAATAAGTGAACTGCTGTCGGCTCATGCCATAACAAGCCCCGATTGACGTAGCTAATTTGGCATAGTCAGGTACAAAAGTAATCCTGGCTGGGTTCCACTCGAAATCGTTCTTGGTATTGCTAAAGATTTCATTAATTTTACGCCTGACTAAATCTAGATGGCAAGTCTGTCCAGATAAAATTAACCAATCCAAAGGTTCTTTTTTACCAGTTAAACTGTCTTTAGGCAATCGGCTTTCTAGCAATTCTTTAGCAATATTGATTGCTTCTCCAACCACTTTTGAAGCAGCTGTTTCAAGTTGTTGTTTAGATAGCTTGATGCCAGGATTATATTCACCAAGCTCAATAGCTTGTTGAACGCGAATAAATTGTTCTAATTGATTCGGCGGAATTTCATATTCATCATATTCAACGCTACTTTTGCTTAATTCAACTTTAGCATCATCAGCCCATCGCCAAAGGGTGTAAAAAGCTTGTAGTTTTTTTCGATCCTCTTTCCATCGAGTTGGTAATATTTCTTCTGCATAGTTTAAAACTGTTGAATAAAATGGATCGTTTTCTGGGTTTTCTTTGTCAATGCACTCTAATAGGGAGCGAGTGCGGTATTTGTTGTGATTATCTTGTTGCAAAAATCTTGGCTCTAATCCTCTGATCAGCAGGTCTAACTTATCATCCTTTAATTTTCCTTCTGTAAATGCCGTTAACAAATTGTCAACAATCGCTACTTTAAGCACGCGAAAGAGTCGTAGAGTAATTAACTCACCCCCTAAAAATAAGTGTCCAGAAGACCCCATCAACTCTGGAGTCAGAACATAGTAACGTCCACCAGCTCCTCGATCTTCTCCTGGGTCAAATGGACTATCATTTCTCAGAAGTAAACGAATTAAAGCCAAGTCTGTCGTTCCACCACCAATGTCCAATACCATTAGGTTTTGAGCCCATTTTTGACCGCTACGACGACAGCGAGTTTTAAAAGCTTCTATACCGATAGTTTGGTTTCCACCAAATTCTCGCCATACATAGAAAATAGCAGCAGCGATTGCTTCATCAAAATCTTTTTTTACGTCTACTTTGACATCTGTATCTGTAAATTTTTGCTCAAGAATTTGACTTACTAAGTCTTCCAGTTTACGACGATTTTCTGGCTTAGATACCGTCGGATAAGTAACTATTACTCTGTAAAATTTACCGCTATCATAACGTTGTTTGTTTTCCGGTTTATCTTTAAAATTTTCTGTTAATTCAATCAGACATTTCATTGCTGCTTGAATTAGCTCACTATATTCAATATTTTTCTCTTCTCCTTCCCAATATATCTTGATTTTATCTTCTTCTCCTTTTTTTATGGTTTTATTAAGGTAACGCTTCGGAGAATGATGAAACTTACTTTCTATTTTTCGCCAAAATGTTTCCTGGTTTTCATCTTCCTGGTTTTCATCAGTAGTCTCTTGGGACATCGCTGCCAATCGATTATTTCTAGCTATTTCCCCCATTTCCACTTCCAAGAATCCATTTACACCAACCAGTTCCAGTTCGCTAGTAATTTGTGTATCTTGGGGTAGATTTTTATCTATTTTTGCCAGAACGATACGTTCCTTTTGTAAGGGTGGTAACTGAAATAATTGACGGTAAATTTCGTTAAGTTTTTTACTAACTACCGGGTAGATTGGATCATCTAGTCTAGTACCTAAGGAAATTTCTAGTTGGCGAATTCCCTCTAACAAGAGCGAGCTATTTTTATTGTCGATAATTTCTGGCCAAGATTTTCCCAAATTATTTTCAACTTGTTCGATATATTCCTGCCATTCATCATCACCAACTCCTGGTAATTTTGAGTCAGATGAGCCTAACCATTCGTTAAAAAGTTTAAATAATAGGTCTTTTTGTTCCAAGGATAATTCGTTTGGTTCTATTGCTTCTCTAGGATCGTAAAAAGTAACAGTAGAATTTGAAGTACCAAAATCGATAGCAATCCATCCACCATGTGAGAGCATTTTTTCCCCCTTACTTGTTTTTTTGTAAAATAAATTACAGGTTTGAGACTTTGTGTGCGATTCACTTACGTTGCTATTTTGCTCGATATAATCTATTTTAAATCCTAAAAAATAATTGGCAGAAATGGGCAGAGATCTATCGAGTTTGCAGTATGGAGAAAAACGTAATAGCGAATCCAGATAAAATGGTATTGGATAATTCTTAAAAGAATTATTGTAAGCCTGTTGAATTTTATCTCTAAGTTCTAGAGGATTTCCTGTTATAGTACAGTTGATATGATCAATCCTTATAAGATTAGCTGGATCGTCGTGCTCATGAATCAGGTCTATTACAGGAAGCTTTAACCACTTAGTATTGTTTACTGTTTTAATTTGGTTTTGGTTCAACAGAAATTTATTTACAATCTTAATTCCAACAGGCATATCAACATCTTTGGCAAAGTTTAAAGAGGAATATTTACTAGCTCCTGTAGAATTAATAACCAATCTGGTGTGGTTTTTTCAGTTGGCTCTTCACCTACCATTTGTTTTAGCAACGTTCTATCTGCTAAGAAATCTTCTTCCAATCTTCCAATAGCATCTTCTAAAAATGATGTTTGGAGTTCCTTATTGACTGTTTGATTTGTTTTGCTTAAAAGTTGAATAAAGCTATCACTAACGCTAAAAATCATTGTATCTCGAAGTCCCAGTATAAAAGTTAGATGGTTTTCGTAGAGTGGTATTCTTTGATTAGCTTGTTTATGGTCTGGAGACCACCCGAATATCAAAGCAGGTTCATTACTGTTTTTGTCTTCACGGGGTAAAGGAAATAAAGTTTCTGGGTCTATAGTTATAAAACTATTTTCTTTGACTATTTCGAGTAGCTCTGATTCCCATTCGCTCGGAGATGCTAAATCATCAAGTAACTCTTGTATATATTCTTGTATTTCTTCTTTTTTCACAACACAATTTTCAATTTCATACCGTATTTTTTTGATATTGATTGTCCTTTGATTATCCTTTAAGGAAATTAGGTTATTTGATAATTCATCTAACCAGTCTTTGATAGACTGGTCAACACGCTCCTGAGTAAATTTCTCTATGTTATCGCAAGCGTCCTTAAAACGATCGTAAAATTCATCGCTTCTAGTAAAAGGTTTTCGTTCTCTCTTTGTTCTTCGAGTTGTTCTTCGAGAAGAAAATTCCCCTCTACTGTTAGGTTGCAAATTGACGATTCCGTTTTCAATTTTGAGAAATAGGGTTCTCCATTCACTCCAGCGAGAGATTTCAGAATTGACTTTTTCTTCAACCTCTTTTCGAAGGGAAATTTTGCTTCTTGTTTCATCTATTCCTACTCCCAATTCCAATGGATTTTTTTCTAAATGGGTTTTTAACGCTTGATAGCTATCTGCTAATTCTCGGAGTGCTTGGCGCAGGATTCGTAATTTGGGATTCTCAGAAGCCAGCAATTTAGCCAGTGAAGGATTATTAACTTTCTGTGCTAAATTTTGTTGTTCCTTAACCAAAGTTTGTACTTTAACGTTGACATCTTTATATAATTGTTCAAGACCATGAGTTGCCACGTGATTTTCAAGCAGATACCGTAGTCTAGAAAGACCACCATCTTTTGTGAAAGCATCTAGCCAAGTTACTAAAATACTATCAGGTTCAGATTTTTTTAACCTTTCGCTTAACTGCTGCCATTTTTCGTTTAGATCAGGAAAATGCTTCTGAAATATATTGAGGTTTTCTAGTACAGTTGGTGTCGCAATTTTAATGGTGCTGTCTAGGTTTTTTATCAAATACTCAAGAGCAGCAAATGCTGACATAAAAACGATTCTTTGCTCATCATTCCCTTTCGTCAATTTACGGGAATTTTCAATAACCTTACGCAAAGCTGGTATTTCATCGAAAATTTTCTGCTCTGTTAGTTGCTCTGTGTTACTAAGAAGCTTGTCAATACCAACTTCTGCCCCAGGCAAATCATCAAATCGCCCCACACCTACAAGGATAAAATCATCGAGATTTTGGTTTTTTCTTTGCTTTCGGAGCAGATCGATGATTTCATTGTTTGTTGTACTTCCTGGACGAGGACCATAGGTCAATAGTAAAATCGTCTGTACATTTTCCATTTCATGGACATTTACAAATCGATCTCGAAGCTCAGATTTATCAGCCCCTAATCCAGGCAAGTCTAGTAAAACTAACTTGTTTGCTTCTTGAAGAGATGAAAGATCCCAAATTTTATCTGACACTTTGACTTCAACATTTATTCGTCCGATTAGAGGAAAGGTGGCTTGCAAAAACTTAGGAAACTGCTCCTCGTCTTCTGGAGGAAACTGTTCAAACTTCTTAATATCTAAGATCGAACGGGGGTCATTAGGTAGCTGAAGACCTGCGTAAGCATGAGTAGAATTATCAATAGGCAAGGATTGACCGCATAAATTATTTCCATAACGTAGATAAGATTCAACAAACACTACTAGTTCTTGAATTGCGTTTTCTAATCCAGGAGTTTTGTCATAATTTTTTACTTCATCGTACCATTTGATAATGTTTTGCCAAACATCAGGATCTTTGGAAGTAAAGTTTTTTAAACTAGCGATTTGCGTACTAGGTAATTGTGCTTCAGCCTGTACAACCAACTCCTCAACTATAAAGTCAAGACATTTATCAATTTCGTTCTGATTAAAATATTTAACGCTAAACTTAAATTCAGTTGGTTGCGAGCCTTTTACCTGAACGATATTGAGATGAGTCACATTCCCAGTAGCTGCCACTCGACTGTCTGGTAACATTCCTGCATAACCAAGTAAACTACCTAAGACCGTAGTTTTTGTAGCTTTGAATTCTCCCATAACAGCAATTTTAACTGGTGAAGAAGAAGATTTAACTACTTCTTCGGCTTGCTTTCGGACAATTTCAACTTGATTGCTAATTTCAGTTAAAATCCTATCCTGCTGAAGGGATTGAGTCTGAATAACAGAGTCATATTCCTCAAGTTTATTAAGTATAGATTCAGCGAAATTATTAAAATCACGCAGTTGTTCAACCTTTGACATGATAATTTAAGATGAGACCACTAATTATGACTTTGTTTAAATTTACGTAAGCGTATCTAAAGGAAACTGATCACATTTTTTTAAAATAATATTGTTCATAAAAAAAAACAGATTTTTTTCGCTTCTTATCCTATATTAATAGCTCTCAAGAGTACTTCTGGTGGAGGTATTTCTTCTAAATCTCCTAAAGTTAGAGTGTCACAAATACCAGTTCTTGCTCCCTTTTCTTCTAAAGATTTGTCCAATTCTTGTAGAAATTGTGCTGCTTGGGGATCTGAACCAACTTGAATAAAAGAAATACCAATTTCCGAATCCTTATCGATTCGACGAGTTGCGTTCACAAGTACATCAATTACTGGAGGCTTATCATCAGGTGCTCCATCTGTAAATACTAAGAAAATTTCCCCATTTGGTTTAGCACTACCGTTTGCTTTACGTTGGAAATAATTCTCGAGAGCATCCCGCAAAACCTCATCAAGGTATGTTCCACCCATAGGATATGTTTCTTTAAAGATTTGTTCTACCTTATTTGTCGTAACATTATCGTATCGCTTAAATCTACTCGAAAATACATAAACAGTAATCCCATCGGGGTCGATTTCTTCACAATATCTAGCATAAGCCTCTGTAGTTTCTTCCATAACCTCCCATCTAGTTTTTGTCCCCCTTTTCTCGTCCTTAATGGTCATACTGCCACTTTTATCAATAATGATGGTGTAATCACGGTCTTTTAATTCTTCTGGGACATACATAATTCTGATTACTCTGAAAATGTTGCTAAAAAACAATTCAAGCTTTGATAGCATTATATGAATTAATGTAGCAGATCAAAAATCCTAGATCGCTTCTATATAACCGACTTATATAGTCAGGGTATTGATAAACATGTAGTGATGGCATAATCTACCCGACAAACATTTATTGTAGTTATGAATAAAATTCCAAATAGCTCTTAACGGAAATCTCCAAATCTCTCCGGCAAATCCCTCCACGGTATCTCGGCTTGCTCCCGATACTTTACAATACCTCTACAATACCTCTTCTGTCAAACTAACTGATCACAGGCCCTTCGCTTCCGGAATAATTGCCCTAGTAGCACTGACAAACAGCGGTTTCTAAGGTTTTCCAATTTTTGATCAATTTCCTGTTCATTCTCCTGTACAAACTGAGTTATTGAGTGGTTGCTTGGAGTCTTTTGAGGTTTTTATCAACTCTTTTTATCAACTCCAAGAATACATATTTAGTTTTAACAAACGGTAGAAATTATTCCGCCGTACTAATAAAGTAATAAAAAATACATATATTTAGGAAATAGGGCTAGGGATTTTCCCACGGATATCTGCCTGACACTAGACAAATCAAACCTACCGAAAGCAGGGTAAAATCTTTATTATGCCTAGGAAAAGTGCCCCGGTAGCTGCACCAAGTAAGGGGGATTATTAGTAGCTGATCCTTAGGGTGAAATCTCAGTGATTTTACTTAAATTTGTTAGTATATAAATATACTTAATATTAAATGGTGGAATTTATACTTTCTTAAGATTTTTACTATAATTAATAAAATTTAAAATTTATAAAAAATTAATTAATCTTTTTTTATATTTATTCAACGTTTGTGATAATTATTTTAGTGAATGTGTTACCAATGATCAGATTATGCTATACTAATACAAATAAGACTTTGGAAACCATTTGTCAATTACCCAATCGGGAATATGCCTCTATTAATTAATGATAAAAAGAGGGGCAAGAGGGAACCTCATAAAGGTAGGTTTTTGGTAAGCATTCAGCCGTCAGCCGTCAGCCGTCAGCCGTTCGCGAACGGCTTATTTTATTCAAAAGCACCGATTGCGCTACGCGCACGCTGCGCGAACAGTAGCATGGCCATAGGCCAAGGGCTTTTCCCCAGACTTTCAATTCTGTAAAATATCGAACTATTAAATTCTCCCAAATGAGATTTATTTGAAGCATTAGGCTGAGAGCTGAAAGCTGACAGCTGAATGCTGACGCTTAAATGTATATACATTTATTTAAATAAATAAAAAAAGAGGGGCTTGTGATCAGGAGTCTGTGGCCAATTAGGCAATGGAAACCGTTTCAGTCAAGCGCTCCAATAGATTGTGCCACGGACCCACACCCAGCTTCTCAATCACCTCTGTTTGAGCTTGTTCCCAGAGGGGAATAGCTTGGGTCAGGTTTTCCTGGCCTTTTGCCGTTAGTGCCACCAATCGTGTCCGCCGATCCTCTCCAGGATTAATTTCAATTAGTCCCTGCTTTTCTAAGGGCTTGAGATTGCGGGTCAAGGTGGTCCGATCCATCGCTAGGGTTTGAGCAAGTTTGTTGATGGTGGAGGATTTAGCCCCCGTCATCACAGCCAAGATGGAAAACTGGGTTGCTCGTAAACCGCTAGGCCGCAACTTATCGTCAAAGATTTGGGTGACGACACGGGTGGCTTTGCGTAGGTTAAAGCAGGTACACTGCTCTAGGTTAAGTTGAGTTGTAGATAACTGCATAGTTAAAGTATATACACGTATTTTGAAGTTGTCAAGGGTGAGGCTTAGCCAACATTGGCTTACTCAAAACCATAGCAAAGGGAATAGGGAACAGGGAATAGGGAATAGGGAGTAGGGAGTAGGGAACAGCGCTCCATCCCTTGACATCAACGATAGACAAATATCAGCTATTTTGGTTAATTTTTATTACTGGATTCAACACTTCTAAACTAAATTAGAATACACTAAAGTATTATCAAATTTGTCTAAGGGCTAGGTCGCTTATAGAGTCTGGATTTTACATTATTTCATCGCCCCCTCAGGGAGTTTAGACTAATTTGACAGCAAGCGATCGCTACTTATGAGGTATAGGAGTAAATGAGCAAAAATACTCTTTTTGTCTATAGGCTGTTTTGAATAACTCTAGGCAATTGGAGCCTTCTTTTCTGGCAAGTCCCTAAGATAATCATTGGAGTTGTAATTATGAAAAGAAAGCATCTTTTCCAAAAAATAGCTTGGCTAGCTGTTGTATCTTCACTTTCGACTATATTGCTGGCCCAAAAAGCCCAAGCTCAACCATTATGTAGAGAAGTATCTTCAAATCCTCCAATTGGCACAGTATGTATAGATATCCAGAAAATTCATGCAAGGGGAGACAATAGTACAGATTCTTTTCGCTCAACATATCCTGACTCTTGGGTAATTAAGCAGGTTGAACCACGAGTATTTACAAGATATGGAAATACTGATGGGCCACACATTCGATATTATGAATCTGGTACAAGATTAAAATCATATGAAGCTTGGAAAAGAGCTGTTCAAGAGCTAGAGAATTTGAGGGCAAGAGCAGAAGGAACTGATCCTAATACTGGGCAAAGCAGAGCTTACGAGTATATCAATCAACAGCTGAGTGAATTTAGAAATAATCTTAGTGCTGTAGCTTCTGTCAGTACAAATCGTGCCCAAGTTGAAGCTCATGTTAGTGCATCTAGACGATGTACAGCCCGTACACCTGTTGGGTGTTTAGACTGGCAAGGAGGATCCTTTGGTGTGGATCTGTATATCTACAGAGAATATGTAGGTACACCTCAACTAGCGTCAAGTCAATTAAGTACAGTAAGAGAAAGAGCTTTATCTCTCATACGTGAAGCTGAGAGAGCAGAGCAGCAACAGGAAAGTATTTATAAACGGGTTACGGTTAATGCTTCAACATCTAAATGGCATAGTGGATTCAGTTTGCCAGGAAATACTAGATATAGGATAGTACCTTCAAGAGAAAGTCGTTACACTCTTAATGGAGGAAAATCCTATGATCGGTATTATGGTAGTGGGGTAACGGATGGTGAGCCCCTTGGCATACCCTCGAAGAGGATAAGTTTAGGGGCATTAAATGTTTTAATTTGGCATCACAGACCTGATGGAAACCATGTCCCTCAGATTATTTCTTTCTTTAAAGGCATGACTAGTGAGGTTGTATCTATTGGTTCCCATGGAGGGTCGATGCATTTTATAATTGGTGATATTGCTGGCACTTATGGAGATAACTTTGGTAAATCAGAAGTAAGCGTCTACTCTTTAGATAGATGATGTATCGGAGGAATAGATATCCGATTGCATCTACAATTTCTTTGATACCAAGCTACATCATCGTTAGTGGTTGCTATCGGGTGCATCTCATAGTTGTAAACAAGAAGGGCAGTTGCGTAGGGTGCGTGATAAGACGGGCTCGTCCTCATTTTCTCCGTAGCCAGTGTTAGGACACTCCGTCCCGTAACGCACCACCGGGTCAAACAGCTTTAATGAGATGCACCCATTCTAAATCCATGTACCTGGAAAACACCACAGTAATCAAAAAGTAAGCATATGCGCTACAGATGGTGCTACTTGAGGTGCTATCAGCATTCAGCTGTCAGTTGTCAGCTTAAAATAAATCTGGGGAAAAGTTTTGCTGAGCGATGCCCTACGCGCAGCCAAATGCGATCGCGTTTGCATTGGGATGTTGGTTTTTGCTCGGGTAATTCCAACACAACGCTAGAAGTCGATTTCAGCTACGACAACCTATCCCTGGATGTCTGTCACAAACAGTATATTGGTTAATAAACACAATCAGGCAGGGTTTATTAAGAAGTATTTCCAGTTTATTGACAAGAAGCGTTTATTTTACTATAAGTATTACAAATCAATTTCGCTGTTAGGTAAAATTTTAGACGAAGTCCATTATCCAATTGAGAACTGCTATAGGGTCAGGGTAAGGGCAAGAATCAATCAGGCGGCATTATTCCCAACACTATTGATCTAAACATGTGATCTAAACATGCAATAGTGCTCAGCAATCTTGGCTTAATATGGTCATAATCCTTGGCCCGTATCACATTTTGGCTCAATTTTTCTTGCGCTGACGCTGGGTCTCCAAGCTCCTGGAGGTTTCTGATGAAAGATGCCATTCGCACCATAGTTTCCCGAATATGGGAATCTACTCAGCAAATCAGTAGTTTAACCAGGCTATTATTCATAATCTTGATCAGCGCCAGCTTGACGATATTATGGGGAACATCGATTGCGGCACAGAGGCCACCTATTTTCGGTAAAATAGCATTCCAAGGTACTCCACTGATTGAATTCCAGGACACTGGAGTATCCACAAGAATACACCCGACAAAAATGGCCATTGGGCAAGGAAAAATCTATTTTAATTCCTCGGCGGCTGTTGTTTATCGGATAGATGAAAAGGGCGTGCTTGAAAACGTCTCGATTCTTCCTAACGCGGGAGGAATCCCTGATGATGACTTCACCATTGGTATTACTTTTGATAAGTTAGGTAATTTGTATGTTTCTAACAACACAGGGATTTATCTGATCCGTAAAAGGGATCTGGGAGGCAAGTTGCCTGCACCCAATACCAAGATTGCCGATCTACCTGCCGATTTACAGTTTGCTATGGGTCTTGTAGCCGACAACAAAGGAAATCTCTACCTAAGTGACATTTTTGGCGGTAGCATTTATAAGATTGATATAGCCACAGGTAAAGCCTAAAAATGGTTCAGCGATCCAGCACTTTTAGCTCCAAATGTCCTCCCTTAAAATAATTTATTTGGAATTGGTTTTGGAGTGACAGATTTAGCCATTGATTCCAAAGGACGCTCTCTTTACTTCGGAACTCAATAAACCCATATAATCTATCTTATTAAAATTAAGAGAAATGGCTCGGCAGGAAAACTGAAAGAATTAGCTCATATCCCAAACCTTGCTTTCAATGGGATTTCCTTTGATATGAAAAGGAAAACGATATATCTTTCTGTACCATGGGAAAATTTTGAAAATGGCATACAGGTAGCTAAGGATAAAGTAGAAGTAGCTGGAGCGATATGGGCTATTGACATTAAACAGCTGAAAAAATACCGCCGTGCTGTTCCTGTGGAAATAATTAGGGATATTAATCTAGGCACTGCAGTGGATGTGGTTAGTGGTTTTAAATTTGGTGTAAGTCGCAAAAATGCCAAAAAACTTTATATCTCTGATGGAAGTTTGGATACATTCTTTTGGCTTAACGGTGATCCAAACGGCACTCCGTTTCCACATGACGAGACCCCTGAGCCTGGATTTCCTTTCCCTCTGAATAATTATCATGCCGCTATTCGTGTGGTAGAACTTGGGAAGTTTTAGAGGGTGCATCTGATCAGGGCTGTTTCAAATTTTAGTCCGACGGAAGAAACAGCCCTGCTCCAGCATGGTAGAAAATGTTGAATCTCTTGACGACTTTACCTGTATCGACCTCGATGCCGAATCAGCGGAACAGGTCCTGAAATGTTATCGGGTCCAAAGCCAGGTTGCAACGTAGCTGGGCCGAAGGTAATTACATTGCGAATGTTGAACTTCACCTCATGGTCACTAATGGGAGTTAGAGAGGTTATGCCCTGAGCTTGTCCTTGGACACCGGTGGGGAAGTCTTGACCATCCAAGCTCAGCTCACATCGAAATGAAGCTTCTCCCCTGGTATCAAAGTTCATCGGACCTCCAGCACGGTAGAAAATGTTGAATCTATTGACGACTTTACCTGAACGGTTAGTCTTTAAAAATTGGTAGTTTCCGAAAAATATCAGGGTGTTCGGTTCAGTATGGAAACCGTTCCATTCACCACCGAGGGTATAGCCTTCGGGATCGATGACTTGGACTACCCAGCCCCCATCATAAAAGAACCAGCCTTCCGGTGGAACTTGTTGCCCAGCGGCGACATAGGCGCGGTAGTTCGCTCGCGGGTCAAGGAGCCATTGTCTAAAGATAATACGACCAGAATTTGCTGGATCATCGACATCGATGCCAAAGCGCTGATAATAGAAATCCTTGGCGAGTTGTTCTAGCTTTTTAATTTCTGCGTTACTACGTTTCATCACTACTTTTTGGAAGTAGTCGGCATCACAAAAACCATTGGAGCAATTGATGAAGGGCTTGCCTGGTTGCTTGTTATTGTCCACCACACCTGTTCCCATCAGTACTAGGAAGTTATCGGTGAAACCCTTTGGGATCGGTTGTTTGTGTGCTGAGACCGGTAAGGCTAGTGCTACTACGCAGACCAGGGCGAGTAATACTGACAAGAGTGGGGCAATCTTGTTTATATGTAGTTTACTGTTTTTGGTGGAATATTTGGTGTTCCTTGGTTGTTTCATTGACATCCCTGTGCATGTAATTCAATAGTTTTGATTGTTTGTAAGCATTCAGCCGTCAGCTGTCAGCCGTGAGCCTTTGGCTGATAGCTGATAGCACCTCAAGTAGCACCATCTGTAGCCCATAAGCTGTTCCCGTAGCGTGGGCGTAGCGCATAAGCTGATGGCTGATAGCTGATCGCTGATGGCTGATGATTGTTTTATTCAGATCGGACACTGTAAAACCTAGCTGAAGTAAAATCATTTTACACCTAAATTCTCAAAGCTCGACATTTTTTATACAAAAATTTGCCATTGCACGTCAGCTGACAGCTGTCAGCTTCAAATAAACCTCAAAAGGGAGAATTTAATAGTTCGATATTAATCAGAATTGAAAGTCTGGGGAAAAGCCGATCAGCTTTCCGTAACAGAGATTAAACTAATGCTTACCTCTTTTATTTAAAAGCTGACGGCTGACGGCTGATAGCTGAAGGCTTACTAGTAAATTAATCTACACAATTAGAGTTGTAACTAATTATTTTAATTTATGTAACCAAAAAGCTTAATTTGCCTGGCTTCAAGGAAAACCGCAAGTAAGCCTATGGGCTACTTGAGGTGCGAACAGTTGTCAGTTGTCAGCTGTCAGTTGTCAGCTTAAAATAAACCTGGTTTCCATGAAAACGTTTTGCTGAGCGATGAGCTACGCGCAGCCAAATGCGATCGCTTTTAGCGTGGCCTACGGCCAATCGCGAAGCGGTTCCTTTCGGGCTTTGCCCGACGCTGCGCGAACGGAACATCGCGTTTGAATTGGGATGTTGGTTTTTGCTGGAGTAATTCCAACGCAACGGTAGAAGTGACGGCTGACGGCTGACCGCTGACGGCTAACGGCACCTCAAGTAGCACCATCTGTAGGGCATATGCTTACCTTTTGTCAGTCAACCAGGTTCTCCCACTCCCTTTTATATCATCTCGGGATAATTACCCTTAATAAAAATCTCCCCCATCTCCCCATCTCCCCATCTCCCCATCTCCCCATCTCCCCACACTTACCACCCTTACAACACTTACCACCCTCCCTCTAATTATGGGTATTCAACCTGACTTGATATTAGGCTTGATTTGGGCTTAATTTATGCTAAAGTTCCAATAATACAAATTAACAAGAAACAATGTTTAGGAGTAAATCAAATGACGGATTACTATGTAGCAGCATACTTTTATGATTCTCAACGTAAGTATCAAGAGGATAATCCATCACTTATGTGGCAAAATCCTCGTAAGCGAAACTGGACTTGGTCTATAGACAAGGGGTATCATGATTGGTTTCCGTCATATACGGAACTGAGTGGTCAGTTGCTTGATAGTTTTTTTGTAGAAACAGAATTGACTAGAGCCGAGTTAGAGGAAAGGTGCATAAAATCTATTTTTGAAAAGCATCAAGACAAGCCAAGCTATAAATTGCTTGAATATTCGGCAGCTACAAGTGCTCTGAATCCCTATGAGTATCCCATACATTTCACGAAAGACGAAGGCAATCAGACTATTAAAAAGATGGTCATATTCGGTGACAGTCTTTCTGATACAGGAAATCTCAAGCACTGGGTTAAATTAATGCCCGAATATCCCTATTGGTATGGCAGGTTCACGAATGGAATAACATGGAGTGAATATCTGTCTAAAGAAACAGGAATTACTATGTTCAACTGGGCTTATGGTGGAGCAAAGTCTGATTTAATCAATGATTTCACTTCTGAAGAGATTCTGGATTACGTAAAATCCGGGGGACGGAATGTTATTACTGGAAGTATGACTACAACAATAAATCGTTATCTTGATAATGGATGGCTGAGTGGTAAAAAGATTGATTTAACAGCAGCAGAAGAGACAGCTTATACCCTGTGGATTGGAGCAAATGACTATCTTGAAAAATTCGATAGTGAAGAAACACTATTTAATTTAATCGAATATCCTAACGATCTAGGAGGCTATGAAAAAGTTTCAGATCGAGCGACTGATAACATAATCACAAATATCAAAAAACTAAATGACAAAGAGGCAAAATATTTTATCATTCCAAACCTCCCCAATGTAGGTAAAACCCCCATAATAGCAACTGTAAGCTATGATTTCAGTAGAGGTTCGGTGAAAACCAGAGAAGACCTTTCTGCTGCTATAACAAACATAGTCAATCTTCACAATAAGAAGCTAAAAATGAAGATAGATTCTCTGAGAGAAGAACGAGGGAAATATCTGGAGATAGTATACATAGATCTATTTTCTGATTTCGACGCACTCCTAGAGAATAAGAATCCCTTCACAGGAGATTCTTTTGACGCAAAATTCGAGAATGACTATTACGACATCCAATCTACAGGAAGTAGTGAGATAAAAATACCTCAACAGTGTTTCCAAGGAGGTTATACTGCCGAAGGAATAACAAATTCAGACTGGAGAGCCTACGCCTCGAATAATACAAGTAAAGGAAAAGACGGATCTTTTAACTTTCTATCGACATTTTGGGATAATGTACACCCAACATCATACGCTCATTCCTTGATTGCGTATTCTTTTCAGTATTGGATGAAAGAGGCTGGACTAATAAGTAGCTCTCTCCCTAACCTGGAAGACTATCGCGATAGAAATCTACACCTCGATTAATTCAAGTTTATTGAGAACTGGAGTTTAGACTAAAAGGAATAAAAAAGAGGTTCCCTCTTGGTGTCAGAAGATGAGAGGTATTGACTTGATCTCTCATCTTCGATAACTATGTCTAATGAATCGCTATAGCGGTTTTAAATTAGGTGAGGTACAGAGTCCTGGGTTTTAGGGAACAGGGAACAGGGAACAGGGAACAGGGAAGATAAAAGAGGGAACAGACAAAAGGTAACACGGAAAAAATCCTGTGTACCTCATTAGGCTAAAAAGCGCTATACTTAAACTCTGAACAGCTAACGCCTCGACTAATTTGGAATAAGGTTCAATCCAATTTACAAAAGCACTCCCAAGCAAGTTGATGGCTACGATTGAGGGATGGACCGAAGTTTAAGCGTAAGCTATCAGCGTGTCGCGTATCAGTTATCAGCTATCAGCGTGTCGCGTATCAGCTATCAGTTTTCAGCTATTAGCTATTAGCTATCAGCTTATGCGCTACAGATGGTGCTACTTGAGGTGGTATCAGCTTATGCGCTACAGATGGTGCTACTTGAGGTGCCATCAGCCATCAGCTATCAGCACCTCAAGTAGCGTGGCCTTGGCCTTTGGCCACGCTACGCGAATGGCCAAGGCTGACGGCTGATCGCTGACTACTTATAGCAGTCGAAGTAAAGGTTAAGACATATTTCTGCTCCCTGTTCCCTGTTCCCTGTTCCCTGTTCCCTACAACCCAGACAATTTTTCCAATGGTTCAGCAGCTACAGCCCACCACCGATGACATTTTTTATCCCGAAAGTGACGGTAAGCCATTGGCGGACAATACCCTTCAATTTGAACTAATTACCACCATTAAGTTTGGCCTGGAAGCCCAATTCAAAGATGACCCCAATGTGTTTGTCGCCGGGGATTTGTTGTGGTATCCAGTACAAGGACAACCAAAAATCAACCAAGCCCCCGATGTCATGGTAGTTATCGGTAGACCAAAAGGGCATCGGCCTTCTTACAAAACCTGGGTTGAAGATAACCTTAATCCCCAGGTGACCTTTGAAATAGCCTCACACACCAACACCATCAAAGAATTAGAAGAGGATAAACTCAAGTTTTACCAGACCCATGGAGTAGAAGAGTACTATCTTTTTGACCCAAATCGAACAAAACTAAAAGGCTGGTTGCGTTCATCAGAAACCTTAGAACCCATCCCCCAGATGCTTGGTTGGGTTAGTCCTCGTTTAGGAATTACCTTTGACTTAGTAGAGTCGGAATTGCTACTGTATTATCCTAATGGTGAGCCTTTTGCTACTTATCTGGAAATTATTGAGCTCAAAGATATCGCTCAACAACAAAGAGATATCGCTCAACAACAAAGAGATATCGCTCAACAACAGGTAGAGCAAGAAAGGTTAGAAAAAGAGCAAGCCCAGGAAGCTTTAGAGCAACAAAGGCTGGAAAAAGCACAAGCCCAGGAAGCTTTGGAGCTGGAACGAAGTCGGATGAAAGCCTTACTGGAACAATTACAAGCGAAAGGGATAAATCCAGAGGATTTTGAACTATAATCTCAGCTATAAGCTATAAGTAGTCAGTTATCAGCTATCAGCACCTCAAGTAGCGTGGCCTTGGCCTTTGGCCACGCTACGCGAATGGCCAAGGCTGACGGCTGACCGCTGACCGCTGACCGCTAATCAAGAAATAACTTGATGTAAATTAACTCCATCCTGAGAATTAAGCAATAATAACTGAGCCGGTAGAGCCTGTTTAGTTTCACTATTCCAGATAGCTAAACGGGCTTCTAAGGATGACTTCAGCTCCTGAGTGGTTCCAGTCAAATATAGCGCCTCTAAATTAACCGCTTGTACGCCATCAACGGCCTGAATTAATGCTGTTACTTCTGCCGCTGTTACCCCTTGACCAAAGGTACGCTGTTCAAAGGCAAAAGCAGACACTAATAGTGTTTTAACCTCAGATAAAACCAGATCGCTGCGATAACGAGAATCCACCCATATCCCTGCTTGAAGATTAAAGTAAAGGGCTTCATAACTATCAATTTCAACCTTAGACGCTACCGCCAGACGGCGCTGCTGATCTGGGTCACGAGCAGCATTAATTCCATTCACCAGATTAGTATATAATATGGAATCAGGGCTGACTTGATTGCCATTACGGTCTGCGATGGTAAGGTGAATCAAGGGTAAGTTTTGCCCAATCTCTAAAGTAGCTACCTTGGCTTTACCAATACCAGCAAAGCTACGGGTAAATGTCTCAAAATCTTGCACTGAGACAATGCGCTCCATCGGCAAAATATTGACAGGAGCTTGAGACCGAGCTTGGTCACGGGTTTCTGCAGAAGCTGCTCCGATGGCTAATGTGGTTAGGCCAGGGGAATTGTAGTGGGATGTCATATTTATAGAAAAGGGAGTGTGGGGAGGGTGGGGAGATGGGGAGATGGGGAGATGGGGGGATTTTTATTAAGGTTCATTATCCGGACATCCTATCCTATATAATAATCCGGACATCTTATCCTATATAAGATAAAAGGGAACAGGGAGTGTGGGGAGATCGGGAGATCGGGAAATCGTGAGATGGGGGGATTTTTATTAAGGTTCATTATCCGCGCATCCTATCCTATATAATAGAAAAGGTAACAGGTACGGTAGAGCCCTAATTATCCCGACATGATATTATTTGATCACTGCCAGAGAGCGATCAAGACAAAGCTTCAGCCGTTGAGCTAAAACCCGCACTTGGGGTTCCCGGATAATCGAGAAATGGTCGCCCGGAATTTCGTGTATTTCTATTTCCCCACCAATGAAATTGCTCCAACCTAGAGTGGGATCACCAGCTATGTCTATCGGCTGCTCACTGGCATTGAACAGGGCAATATTCCCCGGATAAGGTTGCGCTTCATAATTATAAGACGCAAGAGCGGTAGTTTTAAAAACCTCGAACAAGCTTTCAACATCCTCCACTTTTACCTCTTCCGGCAGCAAATCAAACATTTTAGCTCGTTCCAGGACATATCCCAATCGCTGCTCTGGCATCAGTTGTTGGAGTTGATCGACAGATACCGGCACTTCCTTCCCCCGAGGAGCGCTCATTTCCTGAGCAAATTCTCTCGGATAGTAAATATCCAGACCCAAGTTTCTTCCAGGCGTGCTGTCAACTAGAAGCCTGTGGTGTTCTGGACCCGAGGATTGTATCAGTGCTAGGAATGCTAAGGTATCCCCTTGTTGGTGTAACTGTTGTGCCATTTCTAATGCTAAGTGACCGCCCACGCAAAAACCAACTAAATAGTAGGGACCCCGAGGTTGAATAGTTTTAATCCCTTTGATGTGGTGAATAGCGAGGTCCTTGAGAGTGCTAAAAGGTTCCCGTTCCCCATTGAGACCGGGGGCTTGCAAGCCGTAAATCGGTTGCTCGGTCCCCAGATTGCGGACTAAATCCAGATAAAATAAGACGGTACCGCTGCTGGGAGGGACTAAGAACAGAGGTGGTAAATTTCCATCGGGCTGCATTGCCACCAGGGTAGACATTGACCGAGAATCTGGGTCAGAGCGAATAGAAGTAGCAAGCTGCTCGATAGTCGGACTTTGTAACAGCGCGGCCAAAGACAGATTTTTGTCCAACTGCCGTTGAACCCGAGGGATTAAAGCGATCGCTAACAACGAATGACCGCCTATATCAAAGAAATTATCTCGGACTCCTACGGGAGAAACCTCTAAAACCTCCGACCAGATTTGTGCCAGTTGTAATTCAAGGGTATCCCGAGGTGCAATAAAATTAGCATTGCTACCGCTAGTTCCCTCCAGTGCGGGAAGGGTCCGGCGGTCAATTTTGCCATTGGGAGTCAGGGGCAGGGAATCTAGGATCACAAAAGCCGAAGGCACCATATAGTCCGGCAGCTTTTGCTTGAGAAAATCCCGCAGTTTCGCTGTCAGTTCTCGCCCCTGCTTCCCATACAAAGGGTTATTGGCAAAATCGCTCCAATTCTTCCAAGGAGATAGAGAGGGACCCCGATGGCAAACTATTGTGGGAACCACATAAGCCACGAGGCGCTTGTGACCAGATTGGTCTTCCCGGACGATGACTGCACTTTGCCCAACTTCCGGGCGGGTCGCCAGTACCGCTTCGATTTCTCCTGGTTCGATGCGGAAGCCGCGAATTTTTACCTGGTTGTCGATGCGACCGAGAAGTTCGATGTTACCATCTGGGAGATAGCGTGCCTTATCCCCCGTTTTGTAAAGACGTGCTCCTTCCTCTTGGCTGAAAGGATTGGCAATAAACTTTTGCGCGGTTAATTCCGGACGGTTGCAATAGCCTCGGGCTAGACCCACACCGCCGATATGCAGTTCCCCCGGTACGCCGATGGGAACCGGTTGGAGAGCATCGTCGAGAATATAGAGAAGTATGTTGGCAAAGGGTTTGCCGATGGGAACTGGAAACTCTAGGGGTAGATTAAGCTCGGTACTTTCAAAATAGCAACTGTCAATAGTTGCTTCGCTCGCTCCATAAGAATTTACTAATCGAGTTTGGGCACCGCAGAACTGCCGAAATTTTTGGTATTCTTTGACAGACCAACTATCAGAACCGATCACCAGTAATCCCATGAAATCCAGGTTTTGCTGGGTGTTTTCCAAATACTCAATTAAATACCTCATCACTGCCGGGACAAATTCGGCGCAATCGACTTGCTCTTGGAGCATCAACCGATACAGCTTTTCCGGCTCTAACAAAAACTCTCTCGGACAGAGAACTAATTTGGCTCCTGAACAAAGGGCTCGCACCCAATCTCCTGTAAAAACATCAAAGGAGAAACTCGCCATTTGCAGATGGCTGTTTTCTGGACTTAGTTGATAGGCTTGCTGCCAAGCTCGATAAGCATTCACCAGACTTTCATGTTCGACCTCCACCCCTTTTGGCTTTCCCGTCGAGCCTGAAGTGTAGATGACGTAAGCCAAAGAAGTCGGTTTGGCACGAAGCCCGAGATTTTCCTGACTATACTGAGAAATGACAGACCAATCTTTATCCAAAAAAACAATCCGCCCCTGGCTTTCTGGCAGTCGAGCCACGGATTTTTCTGAAGCCAACAGCAAAAACAGTTGGGAGTCTTGTAGTAAATAAGCCAGGCGATCGCGCGGATAGCTCGGGTCTAAGGGCAGATAAGCCCCGCCCGCTTTGAGAATGCCCAGCAAGCCTACCATCATTTCGATGGAGCGCTCTGTGGAAATCCCTACCATTACCTCCAGACCGACTCCGATCGATTCTAAATAGTGAGCTAATTGATTGGCGCGATCGTTCAATTCTCGATAGGTAATTTTTTTCTGCTGAAAAACTACAGCCACCGAATCAGGCGTTCGTTCTACCTGCTCTTCAAATAACTGATGAATGCACTTATCTTGGGGATAGTCTGTGAAATTATTGTTCCATTGCACTAACAATTGATGTGTTTTCTCTGCCGTCAGCAGGGGTAAAAACGCAATTTGCTGCTCTGGATTGGCGACAATCGACTCTAGCAAACAAATAAACTGTCTTGCCCAGCGGTGAATAGTTTTGGCATCAAACAGGTCGGCACTATATTCCCAGATGACATGGAGAGATTTGCCAATTTCCTCAATTCCCAAACTCAAATCAAATTCCGAACCCTGTTCGTGTACGGCTAAGTATGGCTCCATAGACAGTACTTCTTCCCCTGCGAGGCTCTCGGGTGTCTGCGGGTTGTACCAGCGATGCTTGCGCCAAGTGAAATCGACTTGAATTAGGGGATTTCGGCTGGCATCTCGGGGAGGGTTGAGCCGTTGTACTAATAAATCGAAGGGATAATCTTGATGAGCTTGTGCCTCTGTTACCGTTCGATGGATGCGGGCGAGAAATTCTGCAAAGGTAGGATTGTCTGCTAGATTTGCCCGCAATACCACCTCGTTGGCAAAGTAACCGACAATGCTTTTAAACTCCTCAACGCTCCACCTCGCTGCCATTGGGCTTCCTAGCAGGATGTCGTCTTGGCCTGATAAGCGATGTAACAGGACAAAGAAGGTAGCCAGCATACTCCGATAAAGACTGACTCCTTGCTCGGCAGCCAGTTGTCGCAGTTTCTTGATCAGTCCTCCATCAAGTTGGACAATATGGAATTCATTCCGACCGCTCAAAACCTTGGGTCGCGTTCTGTCTGTTGGCAAATTCAAAGTCGGTAAGGAGTCGGCCAGTGTTTGGTGCCAATAACGAAAAAGTTCTTCTCCTTGGGCAGACTCTAGCATCTGGGTAGCCCAGGACACATAGTCGGCATATTGCCAAGGAAAATCTGCCAACAAGTTAGCAATTTTTGCTTCTGGGAACTTCTCTACTTCTGCCGCATATAAAATTTGGAATTCTTTGAGAAGCAAGTCAAAGGACCACCCATCGCCTACAATGTGGTGCAGGGCGATTAATTGGACAAACTCTTGGGTTGAGCGGGCAAACAGCCCCAGCCGCAGGACCGGGCCCGTTTCTAAATTGAAGGGACGCTCTACCGCTACCATAATTTGCGTCTTTAACTCGTCCTCGTCCCATCCAGAAGCGTCTATTACCTCAATCTCAATCTTGGAGTCTTGACTAACTACTGCAACGGGTTTGCCGTCCCGAGTCGTATAGGTAGTTCGCAGAATCGAATGTCGTTCAACCAGGTTCTGCCATGCCCTCCGCCAAGCCTCTAGGTCCAACTCGACCGCCAGACGAGTGGTTATAAATATGTTGTAAGCTACGCTTTCTGGATTCTTCTGGTATATGAACCATAAGGCTTGCTGTCCCTGTGAGAGATGGGAAAAATACTGATCGTTTTCTCGAAATTGGTTCTGCATTCTGAATCTATGCAATAAAAATTTGAGAGTACTTTTCCAATTACTTACAGTTGTTTACCTACTTACCCCCAACCCTTGAAAATAGTGGATCAGTTGCTTGGCTTTGCCATTCAACTTCCTATAAATGAGTTACTTGTCATCAAATACAAAAAGACAGTTGCGATTTTATCACAGGGCAAACGCCTATTGTGAATAAACCGGGGATAGTTCTCAATAAACCCTGCCTTATTGTGCTTGTTGACAAGGCATTTTACACATATAGTGTTTTTTAACAGTTATCAAACACTATATATAGCAATTCTAAATAATTTGTAAAATCTGCAAAATCTGAAATCCTTGGTGGGCAACGGTGATAGCGATTGGGCGTTCGCGATCGCTTCTGCCACTATATTTCTATATTTCACGAATCATATAGGATTGCTATATAGGACTGACGAAAATTAGATGGGTTTCCCCTCTCACACTCCCTTGAGTTATTGAGTTACAAGAAAAAGGTGTACCATCCGATTACAAACCCCCTAGTAAATAAAACTCACTTCTGCCATTTTCAGGAGTATCGGGGTTATTATCTAAACGAGCAACAGCTAATGGCTCAATCAAGATTTGACCTGCTGCCAATTCCCCTCGATCCGGTTGTCCCCACTCACGGAAGCGGGTTGGTTCAACCCAGTCAACCCCAGGCACTTCCATGGCTTGGTTAACAATTTGGCTAAGATAGACCGGTTGACCGAAGGTAAAATTGTCGGGATGGAAGAAACCCCGTTGACCGACAGCTAAGTCTTTGTTGCTGAAGGTTTCCATAAGCGATCGCTTCACACTGCTCTGGAAATAGTTAGCCTTGACATGTACTGTCAAAGCAATATCGAGATTAACAAAATAGGGAGCCTGGATTTCGATATCATGACCCATTAACCGATAGGGAGCCATAAAAGCCAGTAGCTCTTCCCTAAATTGGGCATCAATCGGTCTACCACTATACCGATCCACAACAATAAATACGCTATACCAACTCCCTGTCCAACGCAACTGAGCTGCTGCTTTTTGCACTTCTGGATGGCGCTGGATGGTAGTAGCGTAGTCCGATTCGGTCACGCAGCGTTCAGGGGTTCGGAAGGCTTGGGGAGCGTATAACCTTGCTTGCTCAATCGGTTCCGGGTCAATACCTCCTTGAGCTGCGATGGGATTCCGTACTCCAATCACCTGTTTAACCAATTCACCATAGGCTTCACTAGTGACTGGTTCCAGATGAGCGATCGCATCAAGTCCCACATTACCGACCAAACCATTACCAATCCGGTAGCTGGTCATCAGTTGGGAGTCTGGACTAGGTTGTTTGCCTTGAACACTATCACCAAAGCGCAGATAAGCAGTGCCATCACTCTCCATTTCCACCACAAAATCCGCCGCAAATCGGTCACTATTCAATAGGTCACGGTGCACCAACCAGGTTTCACCAGTATCCGATTGTAAACTGATCTGAGGAACTGCCGAACGCGGGTCTTGAACAACCGTTGTTGCCACCGCTTCCAGAATGGCTTGCTGGTGGTTGTAAGGCACACTGTGGGTTAGACCAGTGCGAGACAACTTGGGACGATAACGACCAATGGTTGGGATAGTGGGCAGTGTCTCTGTCCCCTCTCTAGGATCAGGTTCGCCATGGTCAGCCAAAACAATATTTCCCCGAGCCACGGTGATATCTGTGATTGGGCCAGTGCTACTCAGAGTTGCTAGCCATAGTTGGTAAGGCAAAGCATCCTGGGGGTGCCATTCAATCTCAGTAATCAACACTGGCTGATCCGTTGGGGGATGATGAAATTGACCACCAAGGGGGTCTTCTGTGGTAGTTACCTTAGTTAACCGTACTGGATGACGGTGTTGGGGGTTAGCCCCAGCCATTAAGCCAGTGTTTGGGTCTCTTACCTCATGAAGCTCACCCCACCTGGTTATCACCGAGGTGGGGGTGTCCTATGCTAATTTGGAACTACCACTAGTCCACAAGTCACATAGGCAAGCCCAGCTTCTAGGCGGTCGTCCAGGTTTTTTACTGGAGCGACCCTCACTGTCATTTCTGCGAGTGAGTTTAAGCACGCCTCTGGCCCCGATATTGTAAGCCCCATTTAAGTCTGCATTAAACTGCTTACCTGAAGGGAATGTGGCCAGAGAGTAGTTTTTTTTATTTCGTTTTACCGTACCAGAGCCATCAAAAGCTAATTTTGAAGTATAGGCCGCAACAACATCTATTACTTTTCCGCCTAACTCAGCCCATTTTGTCTCCGTAAAATCGCGGATTTTTGCTTTAAGCCATCCGTGGAATCGTTGCTTTAGATTAGATCGCTTTCGTCCACCTTTTGGTTTCCAGCCTTTAAGATTCTCAAAGACAATTGCTTCAGAATTAAATTTCTCCGCAATCCCTACAATTCGCTTAGAAACAATATGGCTAATTTGATTGTTGATTCTTTTGCACTTTTGATAAGTGTTAGAGCAAAACCCTTTGTGTAGTTTCCCTCCTCTACCCATCGTTTTTGAGGCTCTTTTGGATACGGACTTTAGTCGCTTGTCTCTGCGGTCTATGTCTCTTCCAAGGTGAATGAAATCACGATGAATTACAGTGCCGTCATGAGTTACGACTGCTACGGTAGCCGTAGTGTTTAGACCCAAGTCTACCGCCGTTACATTAGTTTCTGGGTTTCGTTTTTCTGGCTTACAGGCAAAAGGAACAGAGAGATGACAGTACCTATCCTTGATGATCAACGAAGGTGACATCATTTTATTTGTAGCTACCTGATGCCTTTCTCTCAATCCGGTGATCTGAACTATAGTCCAGACCCAGTTTTTGCCATCAAAAACTTTGAGTTCTACTTGGTCGAAACCATGTAATTTATAGCATTGTCCTTTATACAAGGCAGGATAGCACCCAGTGTCAGCATTTAGCTTTGGTGGGTTACTGTCCTTCCTTTTTCGATTCCCAGATTGCCATTCTCCATATCTGGTGACGAAACTACTAACCTGTCCAGCCGCAAAGGCTATAGCGGCTCTACGGTAATAACTAGGAAACTTGTAAAAAGTTTTATTGAATTGGGGATACTTTATGTTGGGTCGTTTAGCAGTTTCGTGCATTAACCGTTCGACAGCTGGAGTTAAGTGATCTGCTGTTAGATTCCCCAATTCGCCCCAATGAGTGTAAATTATTCCAACCAAGTACCGGCAAGCACGACGATAGACTCTTACCGTTTCACTTAGCAGTACGCGCTGCTCAGTCGTCGGGTTAAGAGTCCATTTATCTGTGCGAATTACCTTGGTTGTCGTTTTAATCAGTTCCTTTGCTACTATATCCTTAGTATATACGTGTATTCTAGGAATGTCAAATACAGACAAGGAAAATAAGAAAAGGATCAGAGGTGTTCCCGTCCATTACGACGAGCTAAAAAAACCACATACTATCATGCTTACCGATACTGTGTGGAAATGGTTGCAAGTGTCTGCAAAGGAATCAGGTACTAGTGTTGGAGAGTTTATAGAGCGTTGGGGAAGAAGTCAAATATCCTAGCGCTCCTTAACCCCCACCTGAACTAGGTGGGGGAATGCGTCGCGAAATTGTTCAAAAATCAACACATCCCCTGGTTTCAAAGCCAGATGTCCAAGTAATGTTGCTTTTGTCTCTTGCTTCGACAGAAACCATTCCCTTGCTCCCCAGGTATAAAATTTAATCTCATTGTGGGCAGCAAATAGTTCCTGGGAATGTAAGGTTTGAAAGGTTTTTGCCCCTTGAGCCAAGACCTCACTCTTAGCAGAGGAATCAGGATCGATTACCGACCCTTGACCAGAAACATGGGTTAGTAGAAGAGTTCCTTTTTGTAGCAGCACCTGATCACTATTTACTGCTACCTGCACCCAGACTCTAGCATTGCAGCCCTCGTGCAACAGGTAATCTACCAGCCTGCCGTGGCGGCGTACAGAGGTGCGGCGGCGAGCCGTACCAAGGTAAGCTTCAGTAGCTACAGCATCCTGATAGTAACTGAGGTAGTCAGCAGAGTAGGCCAATACTTCCACCAGCGCAATCCCTAAATCCGCAGGATTTCGCTCTAGCCATTGAGGCATCACTTCCGACAAGCGGTTAAGCATTAATTGCCGAAAGCTGGTATAATCTTTCGCTAAGTAATCTATCTCCGGTACCGACAGGGTTTCGATATCACTTGAAGGTACTGGTTGTGGGTCAAAGGTAACTTGGTCTGGACGTTTGAAGGAAAAATTGACCCGCTCAAAAAACGGATCGAGGTTGCTAATATTAACCAGTTGTAGCGTATAGGTAGATAGATCACTAACCTGGGACTTAGCAGGAGCTTTGTATTCCACCAACAGGGTCAGCACATTCCCACTAGGTGGTTGGATTTCCAGGAGCCTAACATCAGTAGTTGTAACCGCCGTACCTCTAGTGATGCGAATATTTCTAGAGGTCAGGTTTGAGAGCACGTCCTGGGTGGCTGGTGTGGAAGCTGGTACAAAATGAAGCTTTAGCGCCCACTTATTCGGTTCATTCGGTGTCTGTTGTGATTCCACCTGAATGTAATCCAGCCCGATCTGTTTAGTTTGACGACTAAGAGAAATCCGGCGTTGGTATCGGAACATGTGTTCAGCTGTTACCAAGTCTGTCATAATTACAAACCTCGCTCAAACTCAGTTACCTGACGCTGTTGATTACGCCGAATCACATACTGGACTGTGACTCGCAACTTAGTATCTTCACTCTCCACTTGCACCCTCTCGACTTGAATTAACTCCCCTAACCACTGCTGCAACGACCCTTGAACAAGAAACTGAACCGCAGTACTGAGTTCCTCACTATTCGGAGCAAAGACTAGCTGCATCAGACTGCAGCCCAAGGTGGGGCGGTTGACCCGTTCTCCTGGGGAGGTAAACAGTAATTGTTCCATCAGCTGGGGGATGTGTTCCTCAGAGGTAGCCTCTGCTGTCCGCCTCCGCCCATCGATTTGGAAAGGATAGCCAATTTCCATTGCTACATAGATAGCTCTGACAACTAATTCACTATAGCCTGCTCCCTAAGTGAGTTTATCTCGCAATGGAGATTGGGTTGAGTTAGGTTGAACATAGTGAAACCAAACCCTGGTAATGGTTTGGTTGGGTTTTGTTACTGCTCCAGGACTCCCTAGGGAAAATCCTTAGATTTAGCGATCGCATTCACAAATCTTAATAATTTATCGATTAATTGGCTGCTACTAGACAATTCAATTGTGCCCTAAGTGGTACCTAAATCAATTGTGATAATTTTTATTCCCTACTCCCTACTCCCTTTTAAATAACTGGCGTTTGAGGTGACAAGAATTTTCCCCTAATTTTATATAAAAATCTCTCAATATAACGTGCATCTGGGGGCAGGGCTATCCTCAATCCACCCATAATTTGTTGTAGGTAATTATTAGTCAATTCATCCAGAAAACTTTCCGGGTCATCAAATAATTCAGCACCACTGGGTTTGATGTCATTAATCTTGATATTACTCATTCAGTTTATTCTCCTAATATATAGTTTGAGGCTCAATCCATGAGGAGTTTATGGATTAATTATCATCATAGCTAGCTGAAATTAACTATCCATAATAATTAATAATAAAATTGGACATAAAAGTAAAAATCATGTCTTATTACTCACGCTGAAAACCCGGTTTATTGTCAGCTATCAACTATAGAAAAGGGAAAAGGGAAAAGGGAACAGGGAGCGGTGCGACCCGTGGCGAATTAAATTCGCCTACGGAAAGCGCACCGTAAGGAACAGGGAACAAAAATTATCACAATTCCTACACGGATTGCTATAGTTGTTAATTCTGGCTAGGAAAAGTTTAAACAACCGCAATCGGCGTAGCCCATTCTCTTTTTTTCGCAAATTCCAAATTGCCTTTCCAACGCAGTTCGATCTGATCGCACATATACTCAGCCATTTCTAGTCCTCTTTTACGCATCTGCTCGTCGAGGACTGCTTCTGTAAACAAGTCCTCGTCAATAATCTCATGCTGTTGATTAACAAGACCGCCCGGTTCCACACCAGAATGAATGTCGCCCACATACTCCAATTGAATTCCTGTCTCTTCGGCGAATTTCCTGGCAATGGGAGCCGTCTTGTCAAACAGGAGGTGAGCAAAGAATTCCAGAGGTGCGATCAGACTGTAGCGCAATAGGGGATCTTGTGCTTCGTGGGCTAATGCTGCCATGCCATAGATGAAGCCACGGTCTAGCTTTCTCTCATCACCATAAATGAACTCAAGCCCCTCCGATAATTTCATGGTTCGGTTCAACTCTAGTTTTTGCAGGTCTCGTAGATACCACTCCCAGTGGGTACCATCCTGTCGGCAATGATCGTTAATTAACCTTTTGAGTTCGTCTGTGGCTGCCTCGGAGGAGGGATAGGGAAAAATCAGTTTGTTTAAGTCCATAAAACCCATCACAAACGCGGATATGTGAGGTAGCCACAAACTGAGCCGATCGTGAGCACTAATTGAATCGTCATCTAGCCACAGAATAAACGGGTTCTGTTTTGCTTCATTTGTGCGCTTGCGAATATACCCTAACACTTCTTTCATTTTGTCTTGAACTCTCAGTGAAAACGCAGAACAAATTATCAAAATCTGTAAGAGTCTAACAATTTTAGGTAACAACCAGTTCGAGGGAATTCCCTGTTCCTGTTGCTTTGTCAATTTCCTGCTCAAAGAACGCCTGTAATCTCTGGGTATAGAGCTTCTGAGCCTGAGTCGGATCGGATTCACCGATGTATTCCAAAGATTGAATCAGAGGCCGATCCCCCGGATACCCATCCGGTCGCCAATCGTTCTCCAAATGTTCGGGTAGATGATATTCCTGTACCAGGGTTGAGCCATTAAAGCGTCGAATCACTGGATGGAGATAAGCATCGTTATAAGCCTTATCTGGATCAGGTTCCCGGTCTACCTTCAGCGAATCACCTTCAAAATGTCCGTACTCCATCGTAATTATGTAGTAGTGATTGTGCTGACCCAAATCAGTGTCATGGACATAGTCTACTGGCAGATCTTCGTAGTAATACCCTGTCGCACCAGATTTAAGAATAACCAGTAAATCGCAGAGAAAACCCGGTTGAAGAAAGAGGCCAGCACTTAAACTCACCCTTTCAATCACTCTTTTGACAATGCTTTGTGGATTCACTGGAATCGAATAATAGGGCAAAGGCACTGCATGATATTTCTGAGCGAGAATCTGACTTAGAGGCTGGATATTGTGGCGAAATCCATGGACGAAACCGGACATGGTTTTCTTAAAATCCCGACACTGCATAATCGTGCCTGCAAAATATAAATCCTTCACATTAATGGATTCCCAGTCGCTGGTAAGAGCTGGAAACCGATGATTAATGGTTAGTTCTGGCTTGCATGTCTGATCAAATATAGAAGCGTCGAACCGGAACCCCGTACAAACCAGAACCTGGTCATAGGCTAAAATGGCTTTCTGGCCCTGGGCATGAGAAAATTCAATGTGAACACAATACTCTCCGTCTTTCCATTCTATCTTATGAACCTTGGCATCTAGGATGGCGTTTTGACCTTTCAACTGGTAAGTGTCAATAAACTCATTGTTGACCCCCCGTAGATGACCAACATAGTGGGTATTCCACGCCATTTTGATAGATTCAGGACTGCATAAGTGAATGGCCCGAGCAGTTTCTACCAAAGAATTAGCAGTTTCTAAGGCAGAATTTGATTTCCCTAAAATCAACACCCGTTTATCAATAAAGTTGTCAGGATTAAGGTCGAAATCATAGTAGTTTTCGGTGATTTCGATTCCTGTAATATCGGGAATATAGGGTTTGGAAACCCCCGTTGCCATCACCAAACAACCACAGACATAACTGTCACCTTCTTCATCTACCACTGTGAACCGATCTGTTTTGCTAATTTTCACCACCTTGGCTTCATATTTAATATTAAGCTCAAAGCGATCGGCATAATCTTGTAGATACTTAACATAATCTCCCGCATCGGGGAAATAACGGCGACTGTAATTAGTGAAAGACATCTGATCATCATCACACAGCAAGGAATGCCAGTCATATCTAAGCTGCGCCTCTCGTTCCTTGTAGCCAGTATAGACCTTGTTAATTGAAATTAACTTGCGATGTCGAGGAAATTTTTCATAAAAATTCCCGGATTTTTGTCCTACCTCCAATATCAGGTAGTTTCTGCCACTTTTTTTCAGAAAGTATCCCAGTTGCAATCCCGCTGGACCTGCACCAACAATCAAGTAATCTAATTCTGCGGTTTTGTTCATTTTCAAGCAATTCCCTTTGAGCCAGCGATTTCTTATCGAAAACAGGACAAGCCGAATAAGCCGAAGAAGTATTGGGTGAAGTTCACACTCAGGTATTTTGGCTATGCTTATTGATTCTTTTCAGTAAACCCGGTTACAAATCAAATTGCATCAGGTTGATTTTACCATAATGTCGCCAAGAAGCCCACGCCATAAGGCACGTTGTTTTTAAAAATACGCAATATCTAAGACTCGGTACCCACTAATACTTCGGTACCCAGTAATACTGGGTGCATCTCACTGTTTTGATGCAAGCGCGAGTGGGGTAAACCCCCGTGAGGCCACTGCATCACTTTTGTAACTTATGGGCTTAAATTATTACCCAGTAAGGATTTAAGCTTGCATGTCACCCCTCCAGGGTAGCTCCAGAGGGTAGTGTTGCAAAAATGGGGTTAGTCGTATAGTATTACTTGGTGATTGCTTTTTGGATAGATTAATGTTAAGTGAATTACAGAAGCAAAGATTACCAAGATTGTTTGCAATGTATGACGCAGACAATAACGGTTTCATTGAGTCAGCCGATTTTGACCAGTTCCTAAAAAGCTACTCGCAGTTTCGCAGTTGGGCACCGGGCTCACCCCAGTACGATTCCATTCAATCGAAGTTAACGTCTCGTTGGAATAGTATGCAAAAGTTTGCAGACACTAATGGTGACAACAAAATCTCTTTGGATGAATGGCTGGTATATATGGACAATATACTCAATGACCCAGAAGCTTATGAGGCGCAACTACATGGCATTGCAGCTTTCGCCTTTAGCGTATTTGATGTTGATGGGAACGATCAACTTGATTTAGAGGAATACACACAATATTTTCGAGTCCATAACCTTGATGAAAATTCTGCTAACGAGGTATTCAAACGGCTCAATTTAAATGATGATGACTACATCTCTAAAGAAAAACATATGGAGCTGATCGATCAGTTCTTCCGTAGTGATGATTCTGAATCACCTGGTAATTTGCTCTTTATTAAAAAGATATAAAACATTACAAGGTTTGGGTCACAGAGATTGTCCTGATTGAAGACTATGTTGCAGTCATGACTCAATACGATTATGTGGTGATTGGTGCGGGATCAGCGGGTAGTGTCGTCGCTAACCGTCTTACAGAAAACCCTGAAACGACAGTATTGCTACTCGAAGCAGGTAGTCCCGATACCAAACCAGAAATCCAGGTTCCCATGGCGTGGCTGAAACTACTAGGCTCCGAGGTGGACTGGGCATACTTCACCGAAGAAGAACCCTACTTGAACAGGCGCAAACTCTTTCATCCACGGGGCAAAGTCCTGGGTGGCAGCAGTTCGATCAATGGCATGGTTTACATTCGAGGTAATGCCCAGGATTATGATCGCTGGCAGGCGTTAGGCAATCAGGGTTGGAGTTACCAGGATGTTTTACCCTACTTCAAGAAATCGGAGAATCAGCAGCGGGGAGCTTCGGAGTTTCACGGAGTATCAGGAGCACTTGACATCACCGATCCACTGGCTCCGAGCACAGTGTCGAAATGCTTTGTCGAAGCCGCCATCTCCAAGGGCTATGGGCACAATCCCGATTTCAATGGTAAGCAGCAAGAGGGCGCAGGGCTTTACCAACTGACCGTGAAAGATGGCAAACGTCAAAGTACGGCAGTGGCGTTCTTGCATCCGATTATCTCTCGCCCCAATTTAACCATTCAAACGGGAGCATTGGTTACTCGTATACTGTTTGAGGGAAGGCGTGCAGTTGGGGTCGCCTATGTTGAAAATGGGACAGAGCATCACGTTAAGGTCAACCAAGAAGTGATTCTCAGTGCTGGAGCGTTCGATTCCCCCAAGCTATTGATGCTTTCTGGGATTGGTCCAGCAGAACACCTGCGGGGGTTAGGCATTCCTGTGGTGCTCGATCTACCGGGTGTCGGTCAGAACCTCCACGATCACCCCCTTGTATTTGTAGGCTACCAAGCCACTCAGGAACTGCCCATTTCACCAACTAGCAATATTGGGGAAGCTGGATTGTTCCTGCATACTCAGAGCAATTTAGAGGTTGCACCCAACCTACAGTTTATCTATACTTTGCTCATACCTAAAAATCCTGACTTTGCCTACAAAGGTCCAGGATTTAGTATTAAAGTCATAAACAACCACCCTCAGAGTCGCGGCAGTGTCAGGTTGAGTACGCCCTCCCCCCATGAAGCACCGCTGATCCGGGTGAACTACCTCCAGGATGAATCCGATCTCAAAGTGTTAGTTGAAGGCATTAAAATTGCCCGTCAGCTCGCCGATTTCGAGGGATTTGATCAGTTTCGAGGTAAGGAAGTCGCCCCAAGTGCCGAGGTATCTAGCGACGAAGCAATTCAAGCCTACATCCGACAAATCTGCGCTCCGACATACCACCCCGTCGGCACGTGCAAAATGGGGACTGACCCAATGGCAGTTGTTGACTCCCAACTCAGGGTACATGGAATTGATGGATTGCGAGTCGTAGATGCCTCGATTATGCCAGTCATCACTACGGGAAACACGAATGCGCCGACGATTATGATTGCCGAAAAGGCAGCGGATTTGATTAAGAATTTTAAGAATTAGGAGGAGTAGCCTGGAGTTTTGACTATAATATAGCCTTTTCATTTTTATTTAACAGCTGGCGTTGCTGAATTTAAGTTCGATGCGTTCGCGTAGCGGCTCGGTCCGAGCATCGCGTAGCGGCTCGGTTCGAGCATCGCTTAGCGTGACTGAAAGTCAATCGCAATTCCACTCGGCTCTTAGTAGTCAACTTCTCTAGGACGGCATCGGTATAGTTGTTATTGACTTCGATGACTAGGATGCGTTCGCGTAGCGGCTCGTACCGAGCATCGCATTTCCACTCTTCTATTAGTAGTCAACTGCTCTAGGACAACATCGGAATAGTTGTTGATGACTGCGATTAGTTCGATGGGTACCTAATTCCACTATTCTATTAGTAGTTAACTGCTGTAGGACAACATCGGAATAGTTGTTGATGACTGCGATAAGTTAGATGCGTAACCAATTCCACTCGGCTCTTAGTAGTCAACTTCTCTAGACGGCATCGGTATAGTTGTTATTGACTTCGATGACTAGGATGCGTTCGCGTAGCGGCTCGGTCCGAGCATCGCGAACGTGACCATTCGCGTAGCGTGGCCCAAAGGCCAATCGATTATTCCGTCAAGAAACAACCAAACAACTTTCAACCAAACAACTTTCAACTAAACAACTTTCAACCAAACAACTTTCCACCAAACAACCTTGGCCAAAAGGCCACGCTTCGCGAACAACCAAACAACTTTCAACCAAACAACCTTGGCCAAAAGGCCACGCTTCGCGAACAACCAAACAACTTTCAACCAAACAACCTTGGCCAAAAGGCCACGCTTCGCGAACAACCAAACAACCTTGGCCAAAAGGCCACGCTTCGCGAACAACCAAACAACTTTCAACCAAACCAAGACATATCACATTCCCTTAACCCGACCTGGCATCGGGATAACAGTAACTGGAGTACCCGTAGGTACACAAGTTGCCTGAGCATCTTGCAACAGCACTGGCATTCCCATCACCTTGACTCGCACTGAACCAGTAATCCAGGATGCGATCAAGCAAGGGCCAACATTGGCTGGTGGAGGAGGATTGGCACAACCGGCCACCACATAGGTGGGAGCTTGGGTAAGCACTGGTTGACCCATGACCTTGACCCGGGGATTGGGAACCATCGGTTGGACTTGTCCGCCATGAGCACACAAGATTTTGTTAGCAAGGGATAACACAAAACCGGGCATTAAATCACCTCCAACGCACCATTATTAATATTCACGCTAGCGGGTGAAAGTTTAACATTAGCAGCACCATTACTCAGTTCAATTCCCGTTCGCGTAGCGTGGCCCAAAGGCCAAGGAGCTAGCTTTACTGTTGCTGGAGAATTACTAAGTTCTATCCCTGATGAGGATAGTTTTGCCGCTGCTGGAGAGTTATTAATCTCTACCCCTGATGAGGATAGTTTGATCACTGCTGGACTTTTACTTAATTGAATACTATCTTTGGCTAACTTACCGGTAGAGGAGCTATTTTTTAAATCAATACTGTCTTTAGTTAGCTTAATTTCCACCGCATCTTCTTTGATTTGAATATTATCAACAGCTAGAGTAACCGTAGAGGCATCATTGCTTAACTCAATGGTTTCTGCTGTTAACTTCGCGATGGTTTTGCTATTGTTATTGATTTCAATGCCATTATCATCAAACACTAAAGTCAGGGGGTTAGATACCACCGGTTTAGCCACTTCAATAGTCAAGCCTTTGGTAGTCGCAAAATTACTGAGAGTGAAGGTAATTCCATCAGTTTTAAAGACTTGCACTTTCTCTGGGTCAAGCACTTTCGCATTTGCCGGTAGCTCACCCTTGCCCCAGAAGCAACCAGTCCAAATCGGGTAATCGGGATCGCCTCCCTCAAATTCCACCCAGACATTTGCTCCCACTGGCGGAATCGCAAAAAAGCCCACATCAGCTCCAGCATAGGGAACACAGGGCATTGCCCAGCTTTGGCGACCGTCCCCTAGTACTGCTGGTACACTCACCTGTTTCTAGATTGTAGTAACGGCTAGTGGCTTGGAACATAGCTTCAAAACTTCCAATTTAAATGCATAATAGCTTAGCATTTAAGCATTCAGCTATCAGCCGTCAGCCGTCAGCTTAACATAAACCTCTTTGGCCTATGACCACGCTACGCGAACCGTAGAATTTAAAGGTGCGCTTGACCCATTAAGAATTAAATTCGCGCGATTGTCGCGCCTAATATAGCAATCCTAAACCATTTGTAAAATCACTGGACTTTTTAAAAACTAGCTCCAACTCCTGTATCATCTGCCATTCCCCTCCTGGGAGGGGTTAGGGGTGGGTGCCTTCTGCCAAATGCCTTAAAGCAGCCCATTTATTTCACGAATCAGATAGGATTGCTATAGTTCGAGATTAATCAGAATTGAAAGTCTTGGGAAAAGCCTATCAGCTTGGCACAGGCTTCTGGCCTGTGGCCTAACTCAGCATTATTCGAATGCTTATTTTATTCAAAATCACCATCTGTAGCCCATTAGCTGATAGCTGATAACTGTTCGCGTAGCTTGCGCGTAGCCCATTAGCTGATAGCTTACGATACTTGATTATCTCTTGCCTATTGCCTATTGCCTATTGCCTATTGCCTCTTGCCTCTTGCCTATTGCCTATTGCCTCTTGCCTCTTGCCTCTTGCCTCTTGCCTTTTGCTTAGGCAGAGATATTGCCGAAGCATTCTCTGCCTAACTCAGTGTATAAAGTCTAAAGGTTTAGTCTATATACTCAACTTACTGTGGCAAAATATGAATGTCTACATCATCAGGGCCACGGTTTAGAATAGCGATATCTGAAGATGAAGTCTCACAGGTTTCACCGATATAATCATGACCTCCTAATACATAAACATTGCAGCCTAAAACAAAAACGTATGATCCTTCATCACCTGTGTCTACAAGTTCGATATCAAATGGGACATCTTGAGTAACATTTACTTCCTTGAATTCATCAGCCTTTACGGTAAACCAATCGTATTCATAAACAACCTCTACCTCTTGAGGGGAAGCATCTTGAGCATAAGCATGACCAACTTGTAAACTCAAGACCGCGACTAGGGCAAACACTATTGCCAACATGGCTTGCATAATACGTTTCATTTGTCTTTCCTTTTCCGTAATTGTCAGTTGTATTCGACAGTACTTAGGTTTGTTTATCAGTATAGTAATCGAGACTGATTTAACTGGTATTCTGTAAAAACTAATCCTACTAAGTGATTCAGTAACTTGGCTCCCATTGACTGGTTGCTTTGCCCTTCTACACGGTAAAAGTCTCAGCTGACCTGGGAGCCACTGTTAACTAGAGGTGAATTGCTTTTCCCTTTAGTAGGTTACTCATAACTTGCCGGAGTGTCAAGAAACTATGAAGTATTTTAAAGTTTACTCAATTAAACTACTAAATAAAAACGTAACTTTAAACTATCTAATCAGTACAGTTAATCACGATAACTACAGCTGATGAGGATCAGGGAATGCTTTCTAGACCCAATCACTATCGCTGCTGTGATTAATGGGATTATTAATGCGATCGCCTTTGGCGGGCTCTTCGAGCCATCGCACAAGCGCGGAAGCTGAGGCCGTAGGCCACGCTTTGCGAACGCCCAATCGCATTCTTTTCTACATTCCCCTCATCTACCAGAAGTGTTGAAGATTTAAAACCTTCAACACTTCTGCAAAAATTCCTAGATACTTGATTATCTCTTGCCTACCCCCTACCCCCTACCCCCTACCCCCTACCCCTTGCCTCTTGCTAAAAAAAAGTGTTGAAATGATCACCAACAGTGCTGAGTTTTGGCTCGGATTCCCCTCAGGCTTGGAAGCCGAAGGGTGAATTCTCAGCCATATAACTTGCTGAGAATTCACCCTTAGCCTCTCCCACGAGGGGAACTGGAAGTCAGGACTACAAAATCCTAGGGAAGGACAATGTTGAACCAGAACTCAAAGTCGTCCAGGAGGGACAGGAAGTTTTTGAAGTCTTCGAGTTCGCCACCATAGCTAAAGTCCACCTCTGTAATGTCTGTCTCTCCCAGAATGACATCATCGAGGTCGCTACGATTAATGATGATGGTGGTATTGGGCTTGACACTCACTTTGTCAGCAGTGTAAGTCAACACCCCATTTTCAACGGAGAGCAAGTACTCTTCATTAATGTCAGGGAAGATCATGTTGAAGGTGTATTGGTTCTGAGCTGCCTCGAGACCCTTGAGCCTAATAGCTAGGGAGTCAAAGAGCAAGTCTGTGGTCATGGCACGGATGGTATCACCGCTACCCGAAGCGGGGGTAGGAATATTTTTATTAACACCATCTCGTAACTCTTGGGCACCGGTGAGGAAGAAATTGCGCCAGGGGCCTGATTCTGCCTGATAGCCTAGTTGCTCCAGGGCATCAGCTTCCAGTTGGGTTGCATCAAAACAGTCTTGGTTTGAGGGAGTCGTTGAATCATAAGGGGGAAGATTGTCCTTGCAGGTACCAAAGACCACATCACTCATGACCTGTGCCACCCAGCGGTATTCACCCTTGTCAAAATCGCCCTTGGCTAGCTTGATGGCTTGCCCCGGTCCACCCATATATTCGATATATTTGGCACCCGTCTGTTCCGGAGGGAGGGAATAGAGGTGAGCAGGATTGCCATCAAACCAGCCGAGATAGTACTGATAGACTGCTTTGACGTTGTGGTTAAGAGAGCCATAATAGCCCCGGTTGTACCATTCGTTCGCCAGAGAATCCGGCAGTTCCAACATCTCAGCAATCTCCAGCATGGTATAGCCTTGGTTAGCCAGATGCAGGGTTTGGTCGTGGATGTACTTATACAAATCTCGTTGTTTCTTTAAGTACTCCACCACTTCGTTCTCAGGGGTAGTCCCATCATCCCAAGTAGGCCAGTGGTGACTGGCAAACACCACTTCTACTTCATCCCCAAACAGTTCGATCGTCTCGCTCAGGTAGTTGGCCCAAGCAAGGGAATCCCGCACTTTAGCTCCACGCAAGGTATAGAGGTTGTGCATGGTATGGGTTGCGTCCTCAGCAGCACAGAGGGCATGAAACTCCGGGAAATAAAACATCATTTCGGCAGGGGCTTCAGAACCGGGCACGTTCTGAAAAATGATATTAATACCATCAACCTTAATTTTCTGCCCGGTGTGATCAATGATATCGGTGGGAGCAATTAGAGACGTGGTACCTGCAGATGTGGTTTTACCCAAACCGCCATCCACCTGTCCTGTTTCACCTTTCGGAAGCAGGTTGCCATACATGTAGGAGGCGCGACGGCTCATGACGTTGCCCGCGAAAACGTTTTCACTGACAGCTTCTTCCAAAAATCCTTCGGGAGCATAGATGGGAATCCCCTCAGGGTTGTTTATTGACTTAATCTCCTCTGGCGTTACAATGCCTTGGATTCCGGCATAATGATCCACATGACTGTGGGTGTAAATAACAGCAGAGACTGGTAAAGGATCTGTGAGCTCGGGGTGCTTAGGCAAGACATGGATATCATTGGTGGTATCATTGATCTTACTGATGTTATTATTTGCCAGCTCCAGAGCGGCTTTCGCTGTTTCCTGGGACGTTAAGGGGTCGATCACGATCCAGCCTGTGTCTCCTTCAACCAGAGTTATTTCCGCTAGGTCATAGCCCCGAAGTTGATAAATACCTGGCACAACTTCGTACAGCCCGTGTTGCATATTGAGCTGAGCCATGCGCCACAGACTGGGGTTTACGGTTTCTGGAGAGGGAGGTAACTTCTCTGGCAAAGAGGGAACGCTTTCGCCTTCCAGGAGGAACTTATCATACTGATCCAAATTCCAAACCTTACCTGAGTCTTCTCCTTCTGGTGGAATCAGAGCCGGATCAAGCTTATCGATAAATCCTCTCGTTGCACGCTCAAAATCTTCGGTGTATGTAGAGCATAAATGATCCAAAACCTCTTTGGGATATTCCATAACCCCCATAGCTTCTTGGCAATCAGCGATAGCATCAGCGGTAGCAATCGGACTCATTTGGATCCAAGCGATCACAAAGGTAGCAACGATCGCCACCAAACTTCCCAGCCATTTCCAAGGCTTAGTTGTGAATTTTTCAGGACTTACGCAATTACGCTATATATAGCGTGTAAAGTCGAGGAAAAACCAAATTAATCCCTAAAGGGTAAAAACCGATAAAGTAAATGATAAGATCAAGGGAGAAACCAACTAAAAAAATAATGGGAATAAAGATTGGACAAGCTAGATTACTGTCAATATTTGTTGAGTAGCCAAAACAATTACACCATAACTAATTTGGCAGAGCATCTACCAAAAATAAGTCATGATCAAATTAACCGATATTTAAAAAACGAAAAAATTACTCCTAAGACGTTGTGGTTAAATGTCAAAGAATATATTGAAGTAGATGAAAATGGCTATCTAGTATTTGACGATACAGTTTTGGATAAAAACCATTCCCAGAAAATAGAATTGGTGCGAAAACAATACAGTGGAAATACTCATAGTGTAGTTCGAGGAATAGGAGTAGTAAATTGTATATACGTTAATAGTAAAACCGGTAAGTTTTGGGTGATAGATTACCGGATATATGCTCCAGAACAGGATGGAAAAACCAAACTAGACCATGTAGAAGACATACTCAGAAATATTGTATTTCATAAGAAACTCCCCTTTAAAAGAGTATTAATGGATAGTTGGTATGCCACTCAAAGACTAATGGCCTTAATTGATAACTGGGAAAAAATCTACTACTGTCCCTTAAAAAAGAATCGATTGGTGGATGAAACAGGAGGTAAGGAAAAATCCCAAAGAATTGACTCATTGGAGTGGAGTGAGTTAGATGTCAAACAAGGGAAATTGATTAAAATAAAAAAGTTTCCTTCCCAGAAAAAGGTCAAGTTGTTTCGGGTTACTATTTCTACCAATAGAACGGAATACATTGCCACAAATGAACTAACTGCCTCAGATATTAAACAGGTAAAATCCACTTGTTCTTACCGTTGGAAAATAGAGGAGTTTCACCGGGAACTTAAACAATTGACTGGCATACAATCTTGTCAGTGTCGTAAATCTCGAATCCAAAGAAACCATATTGCTTGTGCTATTTTGGTGTGGAATTTTCTGAAAAGACTAGCTTACTTGACTAAATGTACAGTTTATAAAATTAAGCACCAAAGTTTATATTCATATTTAACTAAAGAACTTAAAAAACCTTCTTTAGTTATGAATTTAGTCTGATCAGAATCTACTCCATATCTGGTGTCAATGCGTAAGTCCTGTTTTTTTAGCATCTATCCATGTAAAGTATTCGCAGTTTAATTTTCGGAGTATTTTCGGTAGTGGTAATCATATCAACGCCTACACCACTAAATCCTTAACACCACCGCTTAGCTTATCAGAAGCCTAGTTTTTTAAACTTGTGGAAACTTTAAATGATCTAATCAGTACAGTTGATCACTATAAGTACAGCTTATGAGGATCAGGGGATGCCTTCTAGACCCAATCAAAATGACTGCTGTGATTAATGGGATTATTAATGCGATCGCTTTTAGCGGAAGCTGAGGCCGTAGGCCACGCTTTGCGAACGCTTCATCGCGTAGCGTCGGCGAAGCGGAATCCCATTCTATTCTACATTTGGGTGCATCTAAATATTTGCTGTTTGACCCGGTGGGTGGAACGGGCATCAGGCGTGGAACGGGCATCAGGCGTGGAACGGGCATCAGGCGTGGAACGGGCATCTTGCCCGTTACAATTCCCAGGCGGACTGTTCCAACCCGGGCGTTGAGGTGGAAAATTAGGGCGAGCCCTTGGGTGGTGCGTTACGGGGCGGACTATCCCAATGCTGGCTACGAAGCGAAAAATAAGGGCAAGTCCGCCCCTAACGCACCCTACGCGGCTGTTCGCGCAGCGTGGGCGTAGCGCATATGCTTAGGTCAAAGCAATGGAATACTTCCTGCTGCTCCCTTAGCAATGCTGCTGACATTCTTAAGACTTTCCATAGTTGCCATCAGTTCTTTGCTAACTTGGTGAGCCATAAACAGAGCACCACCGAGGCTAGCCAGCTTCAGGTCCTTGTAGCTGAGCACTTCTAGAGTAAGGTTAACATCAGCCCGAATCGGGTTAAGATTAACATCATAAGCCAGTTCATGAAGCTTCCACCACCTGAACGAGGTGGTGGTGTCCTATGCTAACCTGGAACTACGAAGCGTCCACAGGTCACAAAGGCAAGCCCAGCTTCTAGGCGGTCGTCCAGATCTTTTGCTGGAGAGACCCTCACTGTCATTTCTGCGAGTGAGTTTAAACACACCTCTAGCACCGATATTGTAAGCGCCGTTTAGGTCTGCATTAAACTGCTTACCTGAAGGGAAGGTTGCTTTGGAGTATTTTTTAGAATCTCTCTTCACTTTACCAGAGCCATCAAAAGCCAATTTTGAAGTATAAGCAGCGACGACTTCTATCACTTTTCCACCCAACTCAGCCCATTTCATTTCCGTTAAATCGCGAATTTTTGCCTTGAGCCATCCGTGGAATCTCTGCCTCAGGTTAGACCGCTTTCGTCCACCTTTTGGCTTCCACCCTTTAAGATTCTCAAATACAATTGCTTCCGAGTTAAATTTCTCAGCAATCTCAACAATTCGCCGGGAAACAACATGGGCAATTTGGGTGTTAATTCTTTGGCATTTTTGATAGGTCTTGGAGCAAAAACCTTTGTGTAGTCTTCCTCCTTTGCCCATCGTTTTAGATGCTCTTGTTGATACAGATTTTAGTCGTTTGTCCCGACGGTCTATGTCTCTTCCAAGATGAATAAAATCACGATGGATTACAGTGCCGTCATGGGTGACAACTGCGACGGTGGCGGTAGTATTTATCCCTAAATCTACCGCAGTTACATTAGCCTCTGGTTTTCGTTTTTCTGGTTTACACGCAAACGGAACAGACAGATGACAATACCTATCGTTGAAAATTAACGAAGGGGACATCATCTTGTTTGTAGTTATTTCATGACGCTCTCTGAGACTAGTTATCTTAACCGTAGTCCAAATCCAGTCAAAGCCGTCAAAAACCTTAATCTCGATCTTGTCAAAACCATACAGCTTATAACACTGACCTTTGTATAGCGCCGGATAACAGCCAGTGTCAGCATTTAATCTTGGTGGCTTGCTATCTTTTCTTTTTCGACAACCAGATTGCCATTCGCGATATCTGGTTACATAGCTACTAACTTGTCCAGCTGCAAATGCAATTGCAGCTCGACGGTAGTAGCTAGGGAACTTATAAAAAGTATTGTTGAACTGTGGATATTTGATTTTTGGCCGCTTAGCTGTTTTATGCATTAACTTTTCGACAGCAGGAGTTAACTGATCTGCTGTCAACTCGCCAAGCTCAGACCAGTGAGTGTAAATAATGCCAACCAAGTATCTACAAGCCTGACGGTAAAGTCTAACCGTCTCTCCAAACAACACTTTCTGTTCGGGAGACGGATTAAGCTTCCATTTGTCAGTTCGTATGATTTTTGCTGGCGATTTCACTGGTTTGAAGTTACCGTAAGAATAGGGTCGCCTTTATGGGTGATGCTCTTTCCGAGCCGCTCCGCGAACGGTCTTGCATAAAAGGTTTAAGTCTTTTGTAATAAGGCGACCCTATTCTAAGGTTTCGTCTCCGGTCTAACAAAATATCCTTAGTCAACATTTTAACCCACAAAATATTAAACAGCAAGATACTAATCTTTTGTTCCAGGTTTTTAGCGATTGCTGTTGGCGTGGACTAACCCCCACCTGAACGAGGTGGGGGAATGCGTCACACGGTTTGTTCAATACTCATACTCTCTACCCGAACCGGTAGAATCCGATTACCCCCCCAGATAAACAGAGTTAGAGGAGCTTCCATCGCCACAATTTCCAAAGTTCCCGCTTTCGACATAGCGCTATTCGTCAGCACTGACAAGGTTTTGGGATACATTAGCATTTCCAGAGTTGCCATTTGGGGATGAATGCCCAAGGTAACCGCCATGGTATCCGCCTGCTCTAACCGGTCAGTGGCATCAATGGCCATTTTTAGAATAATGCTCTCTTTTGGAGGACCACTAATTCGTTTCGCTTCAGTCGGGTCTAGGTCAGATTTACCCTGTGCAGACAAATCTGCTCCTGCTGTCCGGGGCGTAAGCGATCGCGTCATCGTCTCGGGATTGTACTGGAAAAGAATCACACTAGCTAGGGGGTTAGCAGGGTCTAGAGCGACTATTGCTCCTCTCAACCAACGAGGGGAAAGGGGAGATGTAGCCATGAAATCCTTGTGGTTAATAAACTGCTGTTCTCAAGTCTGTTTGAATACTTATTATTGAGCTAACTCATCAATTGTTAATTGTTAATTGTTAATTGTCAATGGTCAAAGTCAATATAGCAAGGGAGCAGGGAGTAGGGAGTAGGGAGTAGGGAATAGGGAGCAGGATATGTAAGCATTCAGCATTCAGCCATCAGCCTTCCGTAACTCAGATTAAAGTTTCGCGTAGCGTGGCCATAGGCCAAAGCTTACCTGTTTTATTCAAAAGCATTTAAAGTAGCGTGGCACAGGCTTCGACGCTGGGACTTAACCCATAAGCTGATAGCTGATACGCGACGCGCTGATAGCTTACCTCCCGACTGCCGACTCCCTACTCCCTATTCCCTTTACTATATTACTTTCTCTTAAAAATATCCTTGCGTTGGTTGAATAAAAATTCCCAAGGAACTACCATTATACTCCGTAAATCGGATTCTAGTCTATTCACTTTGTAGGTACGTGGAGCAGGAGTCACCTCCTCAAAATAGTCTGAATGTAAGCTGAAGCCAAAAGTTACCTTGTCTGGGAGACGAATTTTAGCAATTGGTCCATTGCTGATATGATCAGCAGTAAATAGCCAAGCCTCCAAGCTATCTGGGGTCAACACAGTAGTTAAAAGATACCCTTGGTTTTGGGGAATGAATTGAATACTATTTAAAATACTTCCTACAGGATACACATAAAAATCAAGCAATCCCTTGCCTAAATCACACACATGGGTGTCAGGGTTTTGTTCCTGTTCTTGTTTGATCTGCTCAGTCAGTTCTTGCCAATTCGTGTCTAGAGGAATTTTAGCGAGAACTGAAGGTAAGTCCTGTTGAGGAAGTTGATCATCCCTTAGAACTCTGTTTTTACTATCCCGAAAACTAAGATATTGACGACGACAGATAAACTGTTGGTAATATCCAGCATAAACTTGATAGAGAGCAGAGTATCCCTTTTCCGCCAAGAATTCTCGTGGATCAGCAGTGAAGAGGGTTGTGGTAAACCATCCTGGATGGACAAAGGTTTCTTCACTAATCACTTGAGTATCTTGGATCACCACTTTGCGCAAAACGCCAGGATCGAAACCAAACATCCAAGGGATACCATAATAGTCTTTATCATACTTCTCACCACTAAAGTGTTTCACATCATCCGGTCGCAAGGCTTCAGTGAGGCTAATTGTTGCTTGCTGGATCCCAACTAAATGGATATTGCCATCGATATGATGATAGTTACATAAGAAGTGATAGCTATCCCCATCAAACGTGACTAAACGGGATGGAACAGTTTCCTGGTCTGGTTTGAGTTCATCACGATCAACGATATAAATCTGTGTTTTTGGATAAGCTTTCAGAGGCGGAATCTTGACTCCTAATAGCATTGCCAATCCCATTTGGAATGGCATATCTGGAATCATAATACATTTTTCAGTTACTATCGCTGAATGAGGACTCCCCTCCAGAACTGTTCCTTCTAATTCCCAGTGTTTTAAGGTTCCTTCCCCATCCCAGGTTGTAATATAAACAGCACTGATCATATCAGTGAATAAATCCCCTGGATTGGGTTTAGATTTTAACTCACAAGTAATCAGTTGTTTGGTTTTAGGGTCAACTAATGGGTGGGCTGTATTGGCTACCATTGGGAAGAATGATAGGGGAACAGAAACCACATGTTCGTCAAAATACCCGATTGGGGTTATAGTATCAAGGGTGACTGGATCGACTTCCCAATAACGTCCTGCATCCGCCGTCAATATCAGCCTGCCGTTCATATTGACAATGGCTGTGTTAGCAATTTCTGACACCCCTAACGGACTGATGACTGCGGGAAAAAATCCTTTTGATAAATTGTATATGGGGAGGATCTTATGCCAAACACTATCCCAGGTTTTTAGTCTTTTACTGTAAACCTTGATTTTGCCATTATCACTCTTGAGATCCCATTTAATAATTACCCCTTCACCGGCAAATAGATGACGCTCTTTCTCTCGGTGATAAGGAGCAACAATAAAAACATAACCGGATAAATTTTCTGGCCAACTCCCCTCAATTACTGGGGCATCAAACTCTCCCAGTGTTGAGCGGCTAAAGTTTTTGACATTGACCTTGGATGTAGAACTTGATTGGGCTACCATCTTTTTTTACTTAGTCAATAATTTTAGTAAGCCGTAAGCTTTCAGCAGTCAGCTATCACTCAGTTTTTTAGGTTGAGGGATTAACGGCTGGATGCTTAGGATTTTCATATCTTATTTTATTAAAGAGTAAACTAGTCTCTTAAGTGTAATAATCGGAATTTTCTTAATAAAAATTTATAAAAATAATTGGGGTAAGACCCATCAGTCGCGAAGGGTGTAATGGGTCTTACACTGAACACTAGTCTCGGTGTAACTGTCCGCCAAAACTAGTTTATAGCAGGGTTTAGACTAGGTTTTTTTCAAGGCAATGATGATACTGTATTGTCGGACAACTGCCAGAAAGTGGTCGAGAAAAGAGGTAATATCTTCCTCTGTTTTAGCTGATTTGTCCGACTTACTCCTAGATTTGTCATTGCGCCATACCTCTATAAATAGCCTGAGCAATTTCCTTACCCATATCTGTAGGATTGTGGGTTTTAGTTAAGTTTAAATTCACTGGTACAGTGGGAATTTTGGTACTATCTTGCCAATTTAGAGGTAGTCCCTTCACCTTAAGCAAACGGGATAATTCTGCTTCCACCGCTGCTTGTAAGCGTACCCGTTCTAGTCGATTCAGGTCAATTCCTTCGTAAGCATTCAGCCGTCAGCTATCAGCTTTCAGCTGTCAGCTTTCAGCTTATCGGCTACGCGCATATGCTTACAAAATCTCGAACTATTAAATTCTCCCGTTTGAGGTTGATCTTAAGCTGACGGCTGACAGCTGACGGCACCTCAAGTAGCGTACGCGTAGCGCATATGCTTACCTTAAATTCTACCAAAAGAAGTTTACAAAAGAGGTTTATTTTAAGCTGAAGGCTGACAGCTGACAGCTGTTCGCATAGCGTGAGCTAAAAGCTCACGGCTGAATACTTACATTCCTTCTATGCTTAGCTCTGGGATTTTAATGGTAATGTTCATATTAAGGAAAGGGAGTAGGGAGTAGGGAGTAGGGAAAGGCAAGAGGCAAGAGGCAAGAGGCAAGAGTTAATCAACTATAGAGGGATTTTGGGTTATGTAAAAAAAACGGTAATCAATAAATACTAGATATAACTATCCCAAATTATCTAATTTTAATTATTTGCTGACCCTAATCTCAGCACTTTTGCTATCCTTACTTATCCTAACTCTGTCAAATAACTCTGTCAAGCGGAGCTATAACTGTAGACTTATTTATCAAAAATAATTACCGTTTTTTCCCTTACCGAAAATCCCGATTCCCGATTCCCGATTCCCGATTCCCGATTCCCGATTCCCGATTCTATGTTACCTCAAATTAGCATTTAACAAAATTAATGATTAAATTATATGTAAGCATTCAGCCGTCAGCCGTTGGCCTTTGGCCACGCTACTTGAGGTGCCGTCAGCCGTCAGCCGTTGGCCTATTGAATGCTGAATGCTGAATGCTGAATGCTGAATGCTGAATGCTGAATGCTGAATGCTGAATGCTGAATGCTGAATGCTAAATGCTAAATGCTGAAGGCTGAATGCTTACAATTATATTAAAATATATGTAAGAATTTGCACAAAGTTTATTTTTATGTTTAAATAATTAATGAACACTAACGTCCTAATTTTAAGGCGATGTACACCAATTTCATTGTTTCACCTTTTCCGAATCAATCTAGTGAAATAATTCTCCCAGCTTCTCATGGGTTTTATCCCTACCAAGAACCAATTAAACATACCTTGACTGGTTCTAAGCGGGCGATTTATATCACAATCAGGAATTTGCAGACTCTGGGCTATGCCACAGTCAGCGAGTGGAGTCCACTCCAACGGACCTACAATCCTGGGGAATACATTTGTATTTTGCAGCGCAATCTGATTCTAGATTAAACTTATAACGTAGCTGGGGGGTCTTCCCCCCAGGTGCGACAGTTAAGACTAGTTTATTGGTTTTGTACTATGCCTTGTTATGAGGGGTCAGAGCCACAGAGGGGTTTAGCCTAAATTCCTCGTAAACTAGAATTAATCAGTAGATGCTACATCGCCTTAAATTGCTTTACGTTTGTAGTCATTGCCTTGAATTGGTTTACGTTTGTAGTCGTGGAAGTATTTTCCACGGCTATTTTTTTTGGTCTTGACTGGTAAGCTTTCAGCTTTCAGCTTTCAGCTTTCAGCTTTCAGCTTTCAGCTTTCAGTTATCAGTTATCAGGATTCAGCTAATGCGCTACAGATGGTGCTACTTGAGGTGCTTTTGAATCAAACAGGTAACCATTTTTTTAATATGAGTTACGTCTGCATTAGGCTGACCGCTGACCGCTGACCGCTGACCGCTGATAGCTTACTGGTCTTGACTGTGGAAGCTGGTGTGGATAGTGTGGAATGTATTCTGGTGAAGGTGAGCATAGGTCAAGCATGGGTGAATGGCAGGAAAATAATTCACGGCATCTGAGTGCGGCAATGTTCTGCTTGCGATCGCGTTTGCAAGAATTAGCTCAAGAATTAGCTGGAGATGAGTCGGTAGGCCCAGAAGCGATTAGCCAAGGGGAAGCTGCCATGGCAGAAGCTGAAGCCAATCATCCCCGACATCATCTCAAGCTGGGTATCTTTGATAAGATATAGCTTTTGTGTCTGGGTTGTGAAGATACTCTCAAAGGCAACAGGCAAGAGGCAAGAGGCAAGAGAGCCTCAGTTTTATTCTCCAATCAAAAAAGACCATGCAGGTTTACATCATCTGCTTAGCAGATGATGTAACAAGGAAAATTCGACAACCTTAACCCTACTCCCTACTCCCTACTCCCTACTCCCTACTCCCTACTCCCTACTCCCTGTGTCCTTCATGTCTATTGTTATTGTCGAAAACCTCAGCAAAATCTACCCAGTAGCAATCAAACAACCAGGACTAAAAGGTACCTTAAACCATTTCTTCCGCCGTACCTACCGTTCAGTCAAAGCTGTCCAAGACGTTTCCTTTGAAATTGGCTTTGGAGAAGTGGTCGGATTCTTAGGGCCTAATGGTGCTGGCAAAACCACTACTCTCAAGATGCTCACTGGACTGATTCATCCGTCTAAGGGTCGAGTCAGAGTTGTGGATTACATTCCCAAACGACGTCAACCAGGCTTTTTGAAAAAAATTACCCTAGTTATGGGGCAGAAGCAACAGTTGCTTTGGGACTTACCAGCCCTAGATTCCTTGAGAATCAATGCCGCTGTCTATGGTATTTCTGATACTGACTATAAGTATCGAGTTGGGGAACTTACTGAGATGCTCTCCCTAGAAGGGAAACTCACTCAGCCAGTAAGAAAACTCTCCCTAGGAGAGCGCATGAAAGCGGAACTACTAGCAGCACTGCTACACCAACCCCAAGTTCTATTTTTAGATGAACCTACCTTAGGATTAGATGTCAATGCTCAACTGGCGGTGCGGGATTTCTTGCGGGAGTACAACCAACGCACAGGAGCAACAATACTCTTAACCAGTCACTACATGGCCGATATCACTGCTCTTTGCCAACGGGTGCTATTAATCCATGAAGGTCGGCTGATTTATGATGGCTCTCTAGACGGATTACTTGACCGCTTTGCTCCCTATCGTGAGATCACGGTAGAACTTGCCCAGCCCTTACCTGAGGTAAAGAATGGCCAGGAAATGTCTTTACAGCGCTATGGTGAACTCAAAGAAATAGATGGTCACCACGTGCGTTTCCTAGTGCGTCGGGAAGTGCTTACCGAGACTGTGGCTCGGATTCTCGCTGAGCTGGAGGTGATAGATTTAAGCGTAACTGACCCTCCCATTGAAGAAGTTATTGGTCGTGTTTTCCAGGCAGGAGTAGTAGAGTGAACTTTGCTGCAAAGGTTAGCTGGTTAAAGGTTGTCGGTCATAATGCAGAATTAAGAATTAAAAATTAAGAATTAAAAATTAAGAATTTAGAAGGCAGAATTAAGAATTAAAAATTAATAATGTAGCCTTAATAATGCAGCCTTAATAATTAATAATTTAGACTGTAAAATTTAGATTTTTTTGATTGGAAGTTCCCGATTCCCGATTCCCGATTCCCGATTCCCTACTCCCTACTCCCTACTATCTAAAATAAATGAAGCGCGTCCTAAGAATCGTTAAAACCTTCCTGAGTGTTTATTACGCCCATATGATGGAATATCGGGCAGAAATATTTTTTTGGGTACTGTCGAATCTGTTACCTCTGATTCTAATGGGGATTTGGATCAAGGCATCCCAAGAAGCAGAATTTGGTCTGAATTCTACAGAATTTGCCCGTTACTTTATCTCAGTGTTTTTTATCCGCCAGTTCAACTTGGTATGGGTTATTTTTGAATTTCAAGAACAAGTGTTGCAAGGGAAACTTTCCCCACGATTACTACAGCCAATTGATCCAGTGTGGCATCACGTAGCCGCTCACTTAGCAGAACGATTTATCCGTATGCCGTTTAACCTAGGGCTAATCGGTTTGTTTTTTCTGCTGTATCCCGAAGCAGCTTGGCTACCGAATCTTGGCAATTTGTTACTCGGTTGCCTGGTGGTAGCAATGAGCTTTGCCCTACGCTTTTTGATGCAGTATACCTTTGCCATGTTCGCCTTTTGGACAGAACGAGCTAGTGCTATTGAAGAATTATCATTTTTGCTCTACTTATTTCTTTCTGGGTTAATTGCTCCGTTGGAAGTCTTTCCTCCTTTGGTACGGCAAATTGCCCAGTGGACACCCTTCCCTTATTTGATGCACTTCCCAGCAGCACTATTTATTGGTTTACCAGTGAATGTGGTGGGGGGAATCTTGATAATTCTAGGTTGGAGTTTGGTATTTTTCCTAGTCAACCGCTGGTTATGGCGTAAGGGGTTAAAGCATTATTCTGGGATGGGAGCTTGATCTTATCTTGCATTCAGCCGTCAGCCCTCAGCCGTCAGCCCTCAGCCCTCAGCCCTCAGCTAAAAGCACCGATTGCGCTACGCGCACGCTGCGCGAACAGTAGCGTGCGCTATGGGCATAAACTGTTCGGTGTAGCGTGGCCACAGGCCCAAAGCTGATATAGCAGAAGTCAGAAGTCAGAAGTCAGAAGTCAGAAGTAAAACTATTGCTATACTTAGCTTTGAGACTTTTGTCATGTCCTAACTGCCCTGGCGACTGCTATAGCTGATAGCTGATAGCTGATGCTTATATTGCATTTCTCAATCAACGCTCTAGCTAGGAATGACCCTAAAACATTGGCGTTGCTGAATTAAGGAATGAATGTGCGATAATTTGGTTGTCTTAAAGCCCCCTAAATCCCCCAATTCTGGGGGACTTGTCTTGATGCAATAGCGAGTGGGGGAAACCACGGCAATAGCGAGTGGGGGGAACCCCCAAGACCGCGCTGCCTCCCCAAGACCGCGCTGCATCGCTTCATAGTTTTGTTCCCCCACCGGTGCGCTTTCCGTCGGCGAATTAAATTCGCCACGGGTCGCACCGCAGAATTGGGGGGCTAGGGGGGCAAAACCATACGCATAATCAGCAACGCCAAAACATTTGCCCCCAAATAATCCCCCTAATTTACCTGAACCACCTCACTGCCACCGGCCAATGCTATGGTTGGCAATGGTTTTGGCATCTATTGTCATTCATCTATGCTTCTTGTGGATACTGTATATGCTCTTGATGGGGCGCTTCGAGAGTTCGCAACCCAGTCAGGATTTGATTGCCATAGATCTGATTGATATCATTCCGGAAGACATAGCTGAGCAAGAGACATCACCAGAAGACCGATCAACAGCTCTAATCCATCAAAGCACTGATTTAGCTCTCACCAGTCCTAGGTCAGAGGGGAATCTTAATCACCAAACTCTCTCTAACTCTACCATTGATAGCACTGAGCCTGACTTAGATCCAACACCAACAGAGGAAAGCTTACCAGTTAAAGACCTAACACTGCCAACAGATTATCAATTAACTATACCTGTACCCGCACCTGAACCAACAACTCCGATCACTCCTGTTAAGCCTATTCCAGTAATCCAAACCCCCCTACCTTCACCCTTACCTCTGCCACCACCGATTCAGCCACCGGCTTCCAGCATCCCGGAAGAGTCGGCATCAAAAGATAGCTTTCTGGCTAAGATGAGTAACTTTGGTCTGACTAATCCGAATCACGATATTCCAGACCAATTGGCTCTACCGCTACCAGCTAACCAAACGGAATTTTCCGCTCAGGAGCTGAATTTGACAGGTATTGATTTATCGGAAGAGTTAGTGTTGAAGGTGGTGGTGTTAATTTATGCAAATGGTAAACCGGAACTGCTACCGGACTATATTCAAGTGCGGCAAGGCAATATTAGTATTGAGCAGGCTCAGCAACTGGCACAGCAAGTGATTCGCGATTGGCTGTTTGCCCCCACTTACATGGCAGGTCAGGCAGTTGTGCAAGCTTATCGCTTCCAACTGACCATTAGTCATTAGTAGACTTCGTGGCAGTTGTCGGGAACAGGCAACAGACAAGAGGCAAGAGGAACCCACCCCTAACCCCTCCCAGGAGGGGAAGGCAAGAGGCAAGAGTTCAGATTTTTGATCTAAAAAATGTGGCACTTTGATTTTCTTATGTTATGATGCTAGAAGTGCTGGAAACAGTGCGGATGTAGTTTAGTGGTAAAACCTCAGCCTTCCAAGCTGATGATGGGGGTTCGATTCCCCCCATCCGCTCTTGAGATATTATTTGTATATATTTTGTTGAATGCGATCGCACTGGACAGGTGGTGCGTTACGGGGCTGGCTATGTCAACCCTGGCAACGAGGCAAAAAATCAGAGGCTTTCCGCCCCTAACGCACCCTACGGCTAATGCGATCTAAATTCTAAATTCTTCATTCTAAATTCTTCATTCTAAATTCTTCATTCTAAATTCTTCATTCTCAATTCTCAATTCTCCAGCTAATTGGGAGGCTGGATTTCACTGCAAACTTCGTAGAACGATGTGGTGGGAGCTTTGGTAAACAAGTGAGACATTTGGTTTAAGATTGCCTCATAGGCTTCACTTTGATGATCTTCCATGTCTGCTATGCTTTCCCAAAAGATCACAGCAATGCCTCTATCGGTTCCCGGTTCTTGCAGTAGGTAAGCGCCTTTGAACCCTTGGATATAGGTAGATACAGCTTTCTCGTAAAGATCCTGAGCTTCTTGAAATTTGCCTGGCTTGAATTCACCAATGGCAACATAAGCATATTTGTGCTTAAGAAAATCTAGAAATTCGGTCAACTTTCCCTCCCTTGGGATTTTTTGGGTTAGTTCCCAATCATAACAACTAATGGTTGAGCTGCACAGATACCAATAGAGTTAGTAGGGTGGGCAAAGTTGTCTAATCATTAATACTGATTTGAACCAAAATGCTTTTGCCCACCCTACCACCTACCACCTTGACAGTAGGGTGGCCAAAGTTGTCTAATCATTAATACTGATTTGAACCAAAATGTTTTTGCCCACCCTACCTTGACAGTAGGGTGGCCAAAGTTGTCTAATCATTAATACTGATTTGAACCAAAATGCTTTTGCCCACCCTACCACCTACCACCTTGACAGTAGGGTGGCCAAAGTTGTCTAATCATTAATACTGATTTGAACCAAAATGTTTTTGCCCACCCTACC
>NZ_JAAHFZ010000013.1:95505-141668 GCF_010672795.1 Moorena sp. SIO1G6 | reverse complement strand
ACCTTGACAGTAGGGTGGCCAAAGTTGTCTAATCATTAATACTGATTTGAACCAAAATGCTTTTGCCCACCCTACCACCTACCACCTTGACAGTAGGGTGGCCAAAGTTGTCTAATCATTAATACTGATTTGAACCAAAATGCTTTTGCCCACCCTACCACCTACCACCTTGACAGTAGGGTGGCCAAAGTTGTCTAATCATTAATACTGATTTGAACCAAAATGTTTTTGCCCACCCTACCTTGACAGTCAAGAATCTACTCTACACTCGACATTGAAATTGAATTCCTCGGCACTACCACCAATGCCAATGCCAGTTTCAAATATCTCGGCATTAGTTAAGGTAACTTTGTTCATGACAGCTCCAGACACATCGGTGTCGTAAAGCTTGGCCGCTGTCAAATTCACTTGGTTGAGATTAGCACAGTTTAAACTAGCGTTGGTGACAAAGGCTTGGGTTAAGTTAGCCCCGTTTAAGTTGGCACCAGTCAGGTCAGCACCTTCTAGGTTGGCTTCAATTAAGATTGCTCCTTGCAGGTTAGCATTCCTCAAATCAGCCCCAAGTAGATGTGCACCCGATAGATCCGCTCCTTTTAAATTACACCCTGGACATTCACCAGTTGAAAGCAACTGTTGCACCTGGTCTGGGTTTTCAGCTACGGCTGAACCGGTGAAGAACAGAGAAGCGACTAAAGTTAGCGTTGCCAAAATATTGAATTTCATTTTTGGCCTCCCTAGAAGTTAAATCATCAGGATGTATTTGTTCATCCCAATTTCATTATAACCGATTAGTGGTGCGGGATTATAATGATGATTTGTTAAGGTTAGTTATGGAATTAATCCTTAAATTGCTGAGTTTGTTAAGAAAAGACACACAATTGTGAAAGTTAAGGGATTATGGTGCTAAGAGATTAAGCGATCGCCTAGTCCCACTCGTTGTCCAACTTGGAGGGTGGTCACCTTCTCTCCCAATGCGGCCACGGTACCAACTACCTCGTGACCTGGTATAAATGGATACTGAGTTAGTCCCCACTCGTTATCCAACATACTCATGTCGCTGTGGCAAATACCACAGTATTCCACATTGATTTCTACTTCCTCTTCCCCCAAAACCCCTGGGTCGTATTCAAAAGGCTTCAGTTCTCCACCAGGTTCGTGGGCTGCGTAGGCTCGAATCATTGTTTGAATTTATGGTGTGAATTTATGTCTTCATTTATAGCAGTTTTAATTTGGGAGTCGGGAGTCGGGAGTCGGGAGTCGGAACCCACCCCTAACCCCTCCCAGGAGGGGAACGGGAGTCGGGAGTCGGGAGTCGGGAGTCGGGAACAGGGAAAATTTAATAGGAATGCACTGCATTAATACAGGGAATAAAATTTCCATAATCATAATACTGTATATTATAACTTTAAAAAAAGCTAATTAAAGCTGATTTATCATAATCTAAAAAACGTTTACAGCGGTTTTTTCCATTCATGAGGTACACAGAATTTTTTTCCGATTCCCCATTCCCCATTACCCATTCCCCATTACCCATTCCCGATTCCCGATTCCCGATTCCCGATTCCCGATTCCCGTTCCCCTCCTGGGAGGGGTTAGGGGTGGGTTCCGATTCCCGATTCCCGATTCCCGATTCCCGATTCCCCATTCCCTACTCCCTGCTACCTGTTATTGTGAATTTTCAGTAAAGTCTTTGTAAAGAATTTGTAAATTAATCCAACTGCAATATATTTCCTGGAATAATCAGCTTGTAGGGTGGGCAAAAACAGTTTGATTGTTTTAAGTACTCACGAAATCATGACTTTGCCCACCCTACTACTGAAATAATCAGAAAACTCGATAGCTGATTGATTGCAATGAAACCTCCGATTTCCCGACTGGTGCCAGCAACTAGCCTTGTGCTGTATTCTCTACTAGCTGCAACTACGGCATTAGGGCAAATTACTCCAGATAATACCCTAGGCAATGAAAGCTCTGTGGTAACGCCCAATGTGAATGTTAACGGTGCCCTGGCAGATTTAATTGAAGGTGGCGCGATTAGAGACAGTAATCTTTTCCACAGCTTTTCAGATTTTAATGTGGCCGAGTTCGCAGGAGCTTATTTTGCTAATCCTGCTGGAGTTGCTAACATCCTGAGTCGGGTAACGGGAGGTAATGTTTCCAATATTTTGGGGACTCTGGGAGTATTGGGAAATGCTAATTTATTTTTGATTAATCCCAACGGTATTGTCTTTGGTCCCAATAGCAGACTGGATGTGGGAGGTTCATTTTTTGGGAGTACTGCTGATAGTGTCTTGTTTGAAGATGGCACAGTTTTCAGCACTAAAAATCCCAATCAAAAACCGTTATTGACCATTAATATTCCATCTGGTTTGCAATATGGTTCCAATCCTGGAAGTATTACTAATCATTCTAGTCATGATTTTGGGGTACGACGTAATGGTCTTGAGGTACCAGATGGTCAAACCTTAGGGCTAATTGGTGGTGACATTAATATTCCTGGTGGTGGCTTAAGAGCAATCGATGGACGAATTGAGCTGGGAAGTGTTGGTGCTAATGGTGTGGTCAAGCTGACGCCAAGGGATAGTAGTTTTGGGTTGGATTATTCAGCAGTTAACGAGTTTCAGGATATTAGTTTGTCCGAGGGTGCTCTTGTTGATACCAGTGGTGAAGGTGGTGGGAGTATCCAGATGCAGGGGGGTAATGTGAGTTTACGCGATCGCTCTTTTATTTTTGCGGATACCAACGGCAGTGGCAGTGGCGGTGGGATAGAGGTTGGAGCTTCACAGTTCAGTCTTGAGGGTGGTTCTGGAATAACTACGGATGTATTTGGCTCAGGACAGGGGGGAGATTTGACAGTGGATGCCACTGAATCTGTTGGAGTAATTGGTGTATCGGCTAATGGTACTTTCAGTTTCTTGGCAGCCAGAGTTTTTCCAGGAGTAACAGGAAATGGGGGAGATGTAAGTATTACCACTGGGCAGTTAATTGTCTCTGATGGAGCATTTGTTTCAGCTGACACTTTTGGTGAAGGGGACGGTGGAAATTTGACAGTGAATGCCTCCTCTAGTGCTGAACTTAGCAGCGGCTTGTTTGCTCGAACTTTTGGGACAGGAAAAGCGAGAGAGTTGAATATTACCACTGGGCAGTTAATTGTCAAAGATGGAGCACAAGTTTCAGTTAGTACTTTTGGTGAAGGGGACGGCGGAAATTTGACAGTGGATGCCGACTCTATTCAACTGATTGGTACCTCAGCCGATGGTCGGGTTCGCAGCGGCTTGTTTGCTCAAGCTAATGAAGACTCAACAGGAAATGGGGGAGAGTTGAATATTACCACTGGGCAGTTAATGGTCTCTGATGGAGCACAAGTTTCAGTTGGCACAAGCGGTGAAGGGGATGGGGGAAGCTTAAGTGTGAATGCCTCTTCTATTCAACTGATTGGTAGCTCAGCCAATGGTCTGTTTGGCAGTGGCTTGCTTGCTCTAACTGAAGCGACAGGAAATGCCGGAAATTTGAGTATTACCACTGAACAGTTAATTGTCAAAGATGGAGCATTTGTTTCAGCTAGCACTTTTGATGAAGGGGACAGCGGGAATTTGACAGTGGATGCCGACTCTATTCAACTGATTGGTACCTCAGCCGATGGTCGGCGTGTCAGCGGCTTGTTTGCTCAAGCTAATCGGGGAGCAACAGGAAATGCGGGAGAGTTGAATATTACCACTGATAAGTTAATGGTCTCTGATGGAGCCGTTGTTTTAGCTACCACAAGAGATAAAGGGGACGGCGGAAAGTTGACAGTGGATGCCGACTCTATTCAACTGATTGGTACCTCAGCCGATGGTCGGCATGTCAGCGGTTTGTTTACTGAAACTGAAGGGACAGGAAAAGGGGGAGATTTGAATATTGCCACTGGGCAGTTAATGGTCTCTGATGGAGCATTTGTTTCAACTCGCACTTCTGGTGAAGGGTACGGCGGAGATTTGACAGTGGATGCCGACTCTATTCAACTGATTGGTACCTCAGCCGATGCTGAGTTTCTCAGTGGCTTGTTTACTCAAACTCAAGGGAAAGGAAATGCGGGAGATTTGAAAATTACCACTGGGCATTTAATTGTTGAAGATGGAGCACAAGTTTCAGCTAGGACTCTTGGTGAAGGGGACGGAGGAAATTTGATAGTGGATGCTTCCTCTACGGTTGAACTGATTGGTACCTTAGGCGATGATGAGTTGATCAGCGGCTTGTTTACTGAAGCTCAAGGGACAGGAAATGCAGGAGAGTTCTTGAATATTACCACTGATAAGTTAATCATCTCTGATGGAGCAGTTGTTAGTGCTAGAAGTTTTGAAGAGAGAACTTCAGCAGGCGAAGTAAAGATTAATGCCAACTCCATCTTCCTTGACAACAATGCCAGGATCACAGCAGAAACAGCAGGAGGAAACGACAGCAATATTAGGCTGGAAGCTGGTGATATCCGACTCCTCAACCGAAGCTTGATTCTAACTGACGCTGAGAATACAACCACTGGGGGCAATATATTTATTGATACTGATACCCTAGTTGGTCTGGGAAATAGCGACATCACCGCCAATGCTCAACAAGGCCGAGGAGGTGGTGTTGAGATTAATGCCAAGGGCATCTTTGGTTTAGAGTTTCGAGACCGTCTCACTTCAGACAATGACATCACTTCCACCTCCGAACGTGGCTCATCCTTCAACGGTGAGGTAATCCTCAACATCTCCCAGATAGACCCCACCTCAGGCTTAAACGAATTGCCAGGAATCCTGGTCGATGCAGAAGCGATCCTGGCCAATGACCTTTGTGGCTTTGAGAATGATCGCATTGCTGGGGGCAGTTCCTTTACCATTATCGGCAAAGGCGGTTTACCACCCACTCCAGAAGATCCAGTGATTAATGCCCACAGGACAGTCAGGTGGCGAACTCGTCCCAGGTTACCCAGCACCAGAAAACCATTAGAAGCCCAAGCAAACGCCTTTGGCCACGCTACGGGAACAGTCAGACCCCCTCAAGACAAAAAAGTGATTATCGAAGCCCAAGGCTGGGTAGTAGCAAAGGATGGCACGATTATTCTGACGGCGCAACCGTTTAACGGGACTCCTGTGGAGCAGATATTGCCCAATCTTGATTGTCATTCGGGAAGGGGGAATAGGGAACAGGGAACAGGGAATAGGGAATAGGGAGTAGGGAGTAGGGAAGAGTAATATATAGCAATTCTCTTTCCCATGAGGTACAAAGGGATCCCCCTAAATCCCCCTTAAAAAGGGGGACTTTGAGATTGATAAGTGTACCTCCTACATGCAATAAAACCTATATAATTTTTATTTAAGTTGTGAACATACTCTCTTAAAGAAAGGCAAGAGGCAAGAGTTAATAAACTATTATTATAGTACTATTCCCGATTCTAAATTCTAAATTCTAAATTCTAAATTCTAAATTTTAAATTCTAAATTCTAAATTCCCTTAATTATTATGAAAAAACTATCATTTCTAATTGCTATTGCATTAACCTGCTTCCTACCATCCGGTAAAGCCTTATCAAACTCTGTTGTCATCACACCCAATTCCCGACTCCCGACTCCCGATTCCCGATTCCCGATTCCCGATTCCCGATTCCCGATTCCCGATTCCCGATTCCCGATTCCCGATTCCCTAGACCAACAAGCCCAACACCTCTATGAAACAGGTCAATATCAAGAGGCGATACCGTTGTTGGAGCAACTTATTAGTAACTACACCGACAGTGGCGACCTTATTGGTGAAATTAACGCCTTAGTAAATCTAGCTTTAGTTTATCAAACCTTGGGAGACCTAGACCAAGCTCAAGAAACACTATCCCAGAGTTTTAGCCAAATATCAAAACTTGATAATACCAAAGAACGTCAACAATTAAGATCCCAAACTTTAGAAGTCCAAGGACAAATATACTTATCTCTAGGTCAGGGGTCAAAAGCCTTATCAATTTGGCAGGAAACTAGTGTTATTTACCAAGATATCGGAGACTTAACTAGATTCACAGAAAGTCAGATTTACGAAGTCCAAGCCTTGCGAGTATTAGGATTATATCATAAAGCGACTAAAACCTTAACTGAAATCCAGGAAACTCTCGAAAACCAACCCGATAGCGCCCTGAAAAGTACCGCCCTCCAATACCTAGGTGATGTGCTGCGCCGAGTAGGTAAATTCAAAGAATCTAAAGCAATTTTACAACAAAGTTTAGCGATAGCGGAAAACTTACGAGATCAGACCTTGATTGCTGATAATCTGATCAGTTTGGGCAATACCGCTAGATTAAAAGGAGACACAGCAGACGCTTTAGAGTTCTATCAACGGGTTGTGGAGGAATCTCCCTTAGCTGATATGAAAATTCAAGGGCAATTAAATCAACTGAGTATAGTGATAGCTCAACAAGAGTGGTCACAAGCCAGAGAATTATTGCCTGCTATCGACAATAGTTTAACTAAATTATCTCCCAGTAAAGCTGCAATTTATGCTAGAATTAATCTAGCTAAAACCCTATTAAAACCGACAACATCACAACTCACATCTCCCAAAGATATTGCTACTTATCTCGCTGATGCTATTAAGCTAGCTAGGAATTTAGGAGATAAACGAGCGGAAGCGGAAGCGATCGGTAACTTGGGGACTTTATACGAATACAATCAACGTCTTGATGAAGCGGAAGACTTAACCGAAAAAGCGTTACTAATTTCTCAAGAAATCCAGGCTCCGGATTTAGCCTATCAATGGCAATGGCAACTGGGGAGAATTCTGAATCTAAAACAAGATAAGAAAAACGCGATTGCCGCCTATGCTCAATCGGTGCAAACCCTCAAATCTATTCGTAGCGACCTAGTCGCGATTAGTAGCGATATTCAATTTGGGTTTCGAGAAAGCGTCGAACCAGTCTACCGAGAATTAGTAGGACTACTGCTGGAACCGAATGCATCTCAAGAAAACCTCAAACAAGCACGAGATGTAATTGAATCCCTACAACTAGCAGAACTAGACAACTTCTTTCGGGATGCTTGTCTAGATGCTAAACCTGTTAATCTCGACGAAATAGACCCCAACGCCGCTATATTCTATACCATTATCTTGCCAGACCGCCTGGAAGTAATTGTCACTTTGCCCGGACAACCCCTGCGCCAGATTACTACTAACTTACCTCAACCAGAAATAGAACAACAACTGGCTTCGGTAAACATCAATATTATTAATTCTTGGCGAGGTCTGAGAAAGGACAACTTACAAACAATACACGACTGGTTAATCGGTCCGGTTGAAGTCGAATTAGCCAACAGTAACATCCGCACCCTAGTATTTATTCCCGATGGGGGTCTGCGCGATCTTCCCATGTCGGTGCTTTATGACGGGGAACGCTATTCCATCGAGAAATACAGTATTGCGGTAGCACCTAGTTTACAACTAATCGACCCTAAAGCCAATGTCAGACAAAACGTTTCAGTTCTAACTGCTGGAGTTAGCGAAACTCGTCCCCATCGTCCCAATTTAGGAGCACTTCCTGGGGTGAAGGTGGAATTAGAGAATATCAAGGGTCAAATTCCTTCATTGATTTTACTCAATGAGTCCTTTACTGAATCCAACTTCAATACAGTAGTTAATAGCTCTGGTTACGAAATTGTTCATCTCGCCACTCATGGTCAAGTTAGTTCAGTAGCGGAAGAAACCTTTCTGCTGACCTGGGATGACGTGATCAATCTCAATGAGTTAAATACTCTGATCTCAGCGGATCAAAAGCAAGAAAATCCGATTGAATTACTCGTCCTCAGTGCTTGTACGACCGCCGTGGGAGACTCCCGAGCAGCGTTGGGATTAGCTGGTATCGCCGTGCGTGGGGGGGCACGCAGTACCATTGCCAGTCTCTGGACTGCGGACGATCTTGCTACTACAGAGTTAATGACTCGGTTCTATCAGAGGTTAGCCACAGGCCAGGTTACCAAGGCTGAAGCTTTGCGACAAGCTCAACTGGAGCTGTTGCAGAGCGAGGCATTTAATCACCCCATTTACTGGTCGGCTTTTATTTTGCTGGGAAATTGGTTGTGAAAAGTAGGGAGTAGGGGGTAGGGAGTAGGGAGTAGGGTGCGTTAATAACGCACCAAGCCAAGGATAAAGATGCTCTGGGGTGATATCTTTACAACAAGAAGGACAAGTCAACTTAGTAATTACCCAAGTAGTCAATGAATGGTAAATTCCCACTAACTGCATTATACAAGCGCAGATCTGCCGTGATGAACTTAGCTGCCATTGCCTCTGCTAAGGCTAGATAGAGGGCATCATAGACAGTCCGGTCAAAAACTGCTCCCAAACTATAGGCTCTGGGTAAAATAGATTCTGTCTCTACTGTTGGCAGAGATAGTGCTAGTAGGTGGGCAATGAGACTATTTCCCTCTTGCTCAGTAATCAAACCCACTCTTTGTCTTTTCCAGATGATATTTCCGACTTCTGCTAGGATCAGTTGTGGCGCAATCAAATCTACTCTGGATAACTCCCAATGTTTACGGACAGCCAGAGCCTGTTTGGTTAATGGCTCCACAAACAACCACTTAGCAACAACGCTACTATCAATCACCAACAGCATTAACGGCTCCGGTCCTGATTAATTTGCTCCACTGAATCAGGCATGACACCGACTCGGGTAAAGATTGTTTCTCTAGTGCGATCAATTGCTTCGAGAACCTGTGTTGAAGGTCGCTGGGAGAGTCCCACAGACCGCTCCAATAACACCAGAATCTGTTGATTCACAGAACGGCGTTCTCGGGCAGCCATTGCTTTGATTTTTTGGTAAAGCTCTTCAGGAATATCTCGTAGACTTAAATTGGTCATGGTTTTCCCTAATGTTTACACTATCATGATAGCATAGTAGTAGAAAACCAACCCATGGGAGTGGGATGCTCTTTCAGAGCCACTACGCGATCGCGCTCATCGTCTAACCTACGTTATGGGCAGTATCTCAATATATAGCACTACACATTAAGGTAGTGTAAAAAAAATCCCAATTAAAGTAGGGTGGGCAAAGTAATATTATCTAGAATACTCATTTGAACCAAACTGTTTTTGCCCACCCTACAAGCCTGTTCCCTTTGCTAGAGTATCTCAATATATCACTTCGGCTTTGTAAGCATCACGCGCCAAAAAACAAAAGCAATTAAAGATGTATAACCTAATACTGTTAGCCACTCCTGCAAAGTGCCGATACCAAATAAAACTGTGTTATCCATAAATACAAAAGTATTGAATATAAAATTTAGTTAACCATTCAGCCGTCAGCTGTCAGCCGTCAGCTGATAATAAACCCAGCGTAGCGTGCTTATCGCACAAACGGAATAATTTAATAGTTCGAGATTAATCATAATTTAAAGTCTGGATAAAAGCCCATCAAAGCATATACTGATAGCTGATAGCTGATAACTGATAGCTTACAAATTTAGCGCAATTCTCTTCCGAAGGGAAATAGAGACAGGGGAATTAATTTAAAATGCTGTTGGGCAAAGGGAATACCAATAATCGTAATGGCTAAAATTAGCCCTGATACCAAATGAGCCACAGCAATCTCCCAGCCAAAAGCGATCAACCAGATAATGTTAAAAATCATATTGAGGAGGCTACCAGCCTCTGAAGTTTCCTCAATTGTTCTGCCAAATGGTGCCAGAGTAGCGATGCCCAACTTTATAGCCTGTATTCCAAAGGGGATGCCAATAATAGTCAGACAAATCCCTAATCCACCGATAATGTAACCGGCACCAACAACTAAACCGCCGAAAATTAACCAGATAATGTTTCCTAAAAGGCTCATGACTCTATTTTATTAATTCCCTTGGTGCTACTTAACTATACCAGTTAATGGGATAAAGGACTTCGTCCTAGGTTTGAGGGAGTAGGGAGTAGGGAGTAGGGAGTAGGGAATAGGGGTAATAAAATTAAATGGTCTAATCCTGAAACATCACAGCAAAAAGCTCAGAGCAAACAGTGATCAGTCAACGTCACAGGGCTTTTGCTGTTGCTCTTCCAAAAACAGCTCTACAGCCCGATTAAACTCTTCCGGCTCTACTAAAAATGGCCAATGATTCCCATAAACTTGACGAATAGTTAGATTTTTGAGATAAGTTTTATAGGGTTTTAGCTGTCCATCGGAGCGATTAAGACCATTTTCTGGTACTATCAATACCGTAGGAATATCAATGATTTCCGTTAGTCCTGCTACGCGCATCACGTCTTCAAAAATCTCATTTCTGGCCTGAACCACAAATTTACTGCCCCAACTGCCATCAGGTTTAGGTTCAATGCTGGCTTGAAAGACGTTTTGCTGAAAGGGACTCCAGCCCCGGTATTGTTTTAATTGTTTAGCTTGTGCTTCCGCTTGCTCATAACTGACAAAGGGTCCCATAGCTTTTACAAAAGGCAAGACACGGAACAGTATGGGAAACAGAACCTTAAACCACATCGGAATTTTCCCGATGAAAAAGGGATCCACCAAAATTAGGCTGCGTAATCGCGATGGATTTTGCTTAGCCCAGATCGGAACTAATTTACCAGTCCAGGAGTGACCGAGGATATCAGCACTAGACCATCCTAGGTGATCCATTAAGGCTTCTAAATCCGCGATGTGATCATCAAAGGTATAGCCAAGATCCGGCTTGCTACTTTCCCCATGACCGCGCAGATCTGGAGCAACGATATGATACTTTGGGGCAAGGTAATCCCCGAGGCTAGACCACACTAGGCCATGGTCTGCTAATCCATGTAAGAGTAACAAGGGAGTTTGGCCTTGGTTCCATTCTAGGTAAGACAGTTGGATGTTTGGTAAGTCTAAGGTTTGACGTATGGGCATGATGGGATGATTGCGATTAAGCCATGGTACAGGCTTTCTTATTAGGTAAGCATTCAGCCGTCAGCTATCAGCTAATGCGCTACGCGCACGCTACTTGAGCTGCTATCAGGCGCTTTAACTGCACGGGATCGGATGAGTAAAACCAGCAGGGATTTTCAACCAGTCGTACCAGCACCCCCTAGTTTGTTTACTACCTTCCGTTGATTAGCTGACGGCTGACAGCTGATAGCTGAATGCTTACCTTATTAGCTTCTTGTTCCGCTTTTAATTTTCGTAATCTAACTATACCTGGAGGAGGGTTTAGTTCTTGAGCTTTATGTTGCTGATGACTCCATTCCAGCCAGTCATAAATATATTGGCTGACAACTTCTTTGTTATTTAAGTAGTAAAGAATTGTAGCATAAACTTGTTCTAAGGTAATGGTGTAAAAACAGTTAAGAATTTCTTCTGGAGTACGATTACGATAAATGTACTCATACAGCACATTTTCAATGCCCACTCGGGTTCCTTTGATGCGAATATCATCAGGAGCCATAAAATCAAAATAGTCTTCTATTTTCATCAGTTCAATAATTGATAATTGATAATTTTAAAAGGACTGTTGATCCGGATTCCCCTCAAAGCACTGACAGGGTCCGCAATCGATTCAGCGCTGCTGCTAATTCCAAGGGGCGGAATTGAACTAAATCCCCTTCAGGAAAGAACGTTAGTACATCGAATCCTTCTTCTTCAATATCCCTCATCACCAGAGCTAAAATTTCCGATAGGGTCAACCGTTCATCGATATAATGCTCTTTAGCATAAACAAGAGCTTTGGAAATTGCTCTTAACTGACCTACTTCTACAATCTGCTCAACAGCAGATAAATCAATATTTTCTGCACCAAACCCTACCTCATCTACATCTCGGACTTTCAATTTTACGGCTTTGCGTCCACGACTGGGGTCAATCCCATGGGCTAATGGTACTCGTGGGGTAATAGTGCCAAAGTGTTTCCCGCCTTCAGCGCTGCGTTCGGTAAAGTATTTTTCGGCAATTAACTGAGCCTTTTCCGTGACATCCTGGGGTTGGAAGTTGTCCATGGCAATGACCGTATCGGCTACATCAAAGTAATCTCCACTGCCTCCCATGACTAATATAGTAGAGACACCATACTCGGTATAGAGCTGTTGGACTTTATCAATAAATGGTGTAATCGGTTCTTTATCTTTAGCAATCAGCTCCTGCATACGGCGATCGCGAATCATAAAGTTAGTTGCTGCTGTGTCTTCGTCTACCAACAGTAACTCGGTACCGGCCTCCAGTGCTTCCATAATATTTGCGGCCTGGGAGGTGCTACCACTAGCATTGGTGGTGGAAAATTTTTCAGTGGAGCGACCTTGAGGTAATTGATTAATAAATGGGGAAATATCTACACCAGAAATCCCCCGACCATCTTCAGCCCGAATCTTGACGGCGGTGGGATTGGTGACTACTAATTCCCGTCCATCTCCAGGAATATGATTGTAAACTCCTAATTCAATGGCTTTGAGCACTGTGGACTTGCCATGATAGCCACCTCCTACAATCAAGGTGATCCCTTCTGGGATTCCCATACCGGTAATTAATCCTCGATTGGGACAAGTGAATGCGACTTGAAGTGTCTTGGGAGATTGAAATGCGATCGCATCCTCTTGTAATGGTTTGTCATCCACCCCACTGGAGCGTGGCAAAATGGCACCGTTAGGAATAAAGGCAACTAATTCACGGGGTCCGAGCTGTTGACGCAGCCAATCGGCATCTTCCACTGTTTCTACATGATGCTTAATCTCAGCTGGATCGAGGACTTCATACTTGATGGATTGGTCAATAATATCAGGGATATCTTGGCATAGCATTTCTGCGGCCTGACGCCCAGAAATCCGACGACCACGAGCTGGTAATCCTACCACAAACCGGATTTCTACCCCTTGATCACTAACCAAAGCGGAGGTGCGCTCCAGCACGGATTGTCCGACACGGGTAATGGCAATCAAGCCACTATTCCCAGTACCCCGCCGACAGCTCATTTCCCCAGCTACCCAATCAAATGAGCGAGTTAGATAATCTTCTAGGGCGATGGCTCGGCTGTCAGTGCGATAAAGCTCACTGGGGAAACCAGCCACTGACTGGGGTAAGTACACGCGCACTTGGCTAGGAGAGGCAAAGGGGTCTCCCTGAACCCTGTCAATCACTAGAGTGAAATCTGGAAACTGATAGCTGCCCTTGATATCTCTGTAGGATTTGTAGCTGCGGTCATCGAGTTGTAGGAGTAAAGACTCCAATTGATTGCTAGTGGCCATAATTGCAAGCAGAAAATTGCTTGTTAATTGTCAATGGTTACTACCAACTTGTCAATTAACAAGGGATTAATGACTGTTGACTGTTGACTGTTGAGTACCCTGATGACTATTGAGTAATGACTTAAGCTATCAGCTATCAGCTATCAGCTATTAGCTATCAGCTATCAGCTATCAGCTATCAGCTATCAGCTATTAGCTATCAGCTATTAGCTATCAGCTATCAGCTATTAGCTATTAGCTTATGGGCTACGCCCACGCTGTCTTGATTCAGTCGCTACTTGAGGTGCTTTTGAATATAACAGGTAACTATCTGTTTAATGTGACTTCCGTCTGCATACTTGATAACTGACCACTGACCGCTGACCACTGACCGCTGACCGCTGACCGCTGACGTTTACTAACTTGACTGCTCTGAGAGATTTACTAGACTTAATTCTTGCAGTGATTTTTCCAGAGCAGCAGTTTCCCAATAGAGCTTAATTGCTCCATGGAAGTTAGGATTTACTGTAATATCGTCTATAGTATAGACGTTAACAAATCCGAATTGAATTGCTTTTATAACAGCCTTTCTGGGAATCAATTCAACATATTTTTTCAAGTAACCAGCACTTATATTCAGCGATACATCAATGCGATGATAATTACCCACATTCACAAACCCAAACATCTTAATATCAATTTCAGATTGTTCATGGAAAACGGCTTGTTGTAGGGTTAAAGCACCAGCTTCAATCAGTTCTTCCATTTGGCCGGCGTCTGCCAAGTTTTGCCTAAATAATCCCAGCAGCTTCCCTAAAGTAGCCTCATCTTGATCCTTAAGTACGACTTCTAAGTCTATTCCCAGCTTCTCTTCATTTACAGAGTTTTTGATCAATGCGATCGCACCTTCTCTGAATCCCTGATCTTGTGTTGGAGGATTCTGTCTCAACCCCTGATCTTGTGGTGGTGGATTCTGGTTGAACAGTAAGCTGGGTTGCTCACCACTTTGTTGACTGCTATCATATCTATCAATTAAGCCAAACTTAAGTAATAGTTTGTCAATACCTAAAATTTGCTTTTGGGCAGCTTGCCATAGCATTGTTCTGAGGTTAGTCCTAAATTCCCCGATCGGATTTAATAACCACCAAGCTTTACGAGACAGAGACTTTTTGGAAAGATGATTCCCCTTATTCCATTGATTTTTCAGCTCCTGATCGCTAAGGTAACGGGACTGAAACGGTAAGGACGAGTCGGGAATAGAGATTAGTAGTTTTCCGCCCTCATAGGTTAAGCCAGGGGTAAAAATTTTATCTATTTTAATTTCAATCTCATGGAGTTGGAAGATACTGGTGGGTTGACCGAGGATGCTGATTTGAAAATATTGAAGAAATTCTCCTACTGCCTCCATTTGTTGTAAGGCCAACTTTTTTACTGACTTAAAGGGAATATTTTTACCGATTTTTACAGATATATTGTAAACCTGATCCAATGGTATAATGTTGCTAATCGAAATTTTACGACGTTGCAAGCAGTCTATTACTTCCCGGTCATGGTGTTTAAAAATATTGGCAGCATTCTCCTGAAAAAAAAATCGATACTCTTCGTTGTTTGCTGTTATAGTGCGGTTAGGAGTCATATCAAACCCTGGTCCTTAATGACTTGTTAATTGAAAATTTACGATTGAGACTTGTGACTTGAGACTTGTTAATTTAAATTTGACCAACACTGAAGACTAATACGTATTACACCCGACAATATCTTACCTATTACAAGTGATATTATAGTTGATAATTTGATAATTGATAATTTTTGGTTAACGGTTGACAGTTGACGGTAATATACACGTAAGCTATCAGCTATCAGCGTGTCGCGTATCAGCTATCAGCTATCAGCGAACAGCGATTAGCGCTACGTAAGCATTCAGCCGTCAGCTATCAGCGAACAGCGATTAGCGCTACGCCCATGCTACCTGAACAGCTAAAGGTCTGTGGCCACGCTACACCGAACAGTTTATGCCCATAGCTTAGGCTACTAATGGTGCTTTTGAATAAAATAACCTGACGGCTGACGGCTGATAGCTGAATGCTTACGCACTACAGATGGTGCTACTTGAGTGGCCATTGGCCTGTGGCCACGCTACACCGAACAGCTTTTGAATAAAATAAGCTGACGGCTGACGGCTGACGGCTGTTGGCTTAGCCTGCGCGTAGCGCATATGCTTACATATACACTCAACTGTGAACAAAAAAGAGTTGCATCAAGACATGGTGATGGTTAAATGGGTATGGGCTTAAGACTGGACAGTGAGCATCAACTGGCAATTCAAAATCACGCAGAGAGCACCTATCCTGAAGAGTGCTGCGGTTTACTATTGGGTAAGCACCGGGGTGATGTGAAAACGCTGGTTGAGGTATTACCCACACCGAACAACTGGGATGGTGAAGCAGCTGATGCCTATCCTATGGTTGAGGGCAAACATCAGGGAGATTATAGCAGACAGCGCCGATTCAGCATTGCTCCTGAGGTGCTACTGCGGGCACAAAAAGACGCACGCGATCGCAATCTCGATATAATCGGGATCTATCACTCTCATCCGGATCACCCAGCGGTACCTTCAGAATTTGATCGTGCGATCGCTTGGCAGCAATACTCGTATATTATTGTTGCTGTTGAGGAAGGTAAAGCGTGTGACTTCAGAAGTTGGAGCCTGGATGAACACCACCAGTTCCAGCCAGAAGAAACTATCATTATCAAAGGTTAAGTCCTGAGTCTTACCGCTTCAAACCCAACATGCCATGTTAAATCCCAATCTAGATGAAATCCAATTAAGTAAAGACGAATACGAACGTTACTCCCGACACCTGATTTTGCCCGAAGTTGGCTTAGAAGGACAAAAACGTCTCAAAGCTGCCAGTGTCCTATGTATAGGTAGTGGTGGATTAGGTTCACCCCTATTGCTCTATCTTGCTGCTGCTGGAATTGGAAACCTAGGTCTAGTAGATTTCGATGTTGTAGATAGTTCTAATCTCCAACGTCAGGTAATTCACGGGACGTCGTGGGTAGGTAAACCCAAAATTCAGTCGGCCAAAGAGCGGATTCTAGAAATCAACCCTCACTGTCAGGTAGACCTCTACGAAACCCTGCTGAATTCCGAGAATGCCTTGGAAATCATGGCACCCTATGACATTATCGTCGATGGTACAGATAACTTTCCCACCCGTTACCTAGTCAATGATGCCTGTGTACTTCTGAATAAGCCAAACGTCTATGGCTCTATTTTCCGGTTTGAGGGACAGGCGACAGTGTTTAATTACGAAGGTGGTCCCAACTACCGCGACTTGTTCCCTGAGCCCCCACCACCAGGAATGGTACCTTCCTGTGCCGAAGGAGGGGTTTTGGGCATTCTGCCAGGAATTATTGGCGTGATCCAAGCAACGGAAACGGTCAAAATTATTTTAGGCAAGGGCGATACCCTCAGTGGACGTTTGTTGCTGTACAACTCTTTGAATATGACCTTCCGGGAATTGAAACTGCGACCCAATCCAGAACGACCGGTGATTGAGCAGTTGATTGACTATCAACAATTCTGTGGCATTCCCCAAGCTAAAGAAGAGGAAGCCAAACGCCAGATGGATATCAAAGAGATGAATGTCCAGGAGCTCAAGGAACTCATCGATAGTGGTGCGGATGATTTTGTTTTGATTGATGTCCGCAATCCCCATGAGTATGATATTGCTAAGATTTCTGGCTCAGTGCTAGTGCCATTACCGGATATTGAACAGGGTTCTGGTGTAGCAAAAGTCAAGGAACTGGTTAATGGTCATCGCTTGATTGCCCATTGCAAAAAGGGAGGTCGCTCAGCTAAAGCCTTGGGAATTTTGAAAGAAGCTGGTATTGAAGGGATTAATGTTAAAGGGGGTATTACCGCCTGGAGTCAGGAAATTGATTCATCAGTACCGCAATATTAAATCAAGTATGAAGGATGAAACGGATCTATAGCTTTTCTTGCAGGCGTTGCTGATTATGGGTATGGTTTCGCCCCCCTAACCCCCCAATTCTGGGGGGAAAAAAACTCTAAAAGTCCCCCAAACTTGGGGGATTTAGGGGGCTTCAACAAAACCAGATGATCGCGCATTCATTCCTTAATTCAGCAACGCCTTCTTGCATTTATGAGGTACGCTTCTCAACTTAAAAGTCCCCCTTTTTAAGGTAAACGGGGGATCGCTTTGTACCTCATAGCTATAAGACTTGCTATATTGGTTTATTCCTGATGCTTGATTTGATAGTTAAAAGTGATAGTTAAAAGTCATTAATCGTAGGGTGGGCAGTGCCTACCAACGCGCTTTGCAAGCTTCATTATCTGTCTGGTGCACTGCCCACCCTACATGAACTTTCGACTAAACTTTCGACTAAACCACAACTGGGTCTAAATGCTCGATGCGAGTACCTAAAACTTTGAGGAATTCTGCTAGCCACTGGGGATGAGCAGGCCAAGCAGGAGCTGTTACTAAATTACCGTCTACTATTGCTTGATCTACTGGGATGTCAGCATAGGTTCCACCAGCACGGGTAACATCGGGACCACAGGCTGGATAAGCGGAACATTTTTTACCCTGGATTACATCTGCTGCTGCCAACAATTGAGCACCATGACAAATTGCTGCGATTGGTTTGTTGGCTTGGGCAAAGTGCTGCACGATTTTGATCACATCTTGATTGAGGCGGATGTATTCTGGTGCTCGCCCCCCTGGAATCACTAGGGCATCATAATCTTCAGGATTGATCCCATCAAAAGTGGCATTGAGAGTGAAGTTGTGACCAGGCTTCTCCGTGTAAGTCTGGTCTCCTTCAAAGTCATGAACCGCTGTGCGAACAATGTCCCCAGCTTTTTTGTCAGGACAGACAGCATCAACGGTATGTCCTACCATCTGCAACCCTTGGAACGGAACCATCACTTCGTAGTCTTCTACAAAGTCACCTACGAGCATTAAGATTTGCTTTCCGGCCATGTTATTACTCCTGTGGTTTGAATCGGAATAGCTCTTGACCAATCTTAATGTATCAAGGTTCTGACGTTGTTCGCGTAGCGTGGCCTTTTGGCCAAGGTTGTCTGTCAGAATGTAGAATGTAGAATGCAGAATGTAGAATGTAGAATGCAGAATGCAGAATGCAGAATGTAGAATGTAGAATGCATAATGTAGAATGTAGAATGTAGAATTCTTAATTCTTAATTCTTAATTCTTAATTCTTAAGGCTCTCCTAGAGTGGCTATGATAAATTAGTATAAAATAATCGCCATAGCCCTTACTAATCAATGGTTTTAGTAATTTAAAAATACAAATTTAATCAAAATGTCTTTTTAGTTGATTGAATCCCTTGCTATTTAAGGGGTAATCGCTGATTTAAACTACTCATTTCCTATAATCAGTCTAGGAGAGCAATTCTTAATTCTTAATTCTACATTCTTAATTCTTAATTCTTAATTCTACATTCTTAATTCTTAATTCTTAATTCTTAATTCTTAATTCTTAATTCTTAATTCTTAATTCTACATTCTTAATTCAAAAATTGGGATTTAGTGCTCCAACCAAACCGCTAAATCTGTTACTGTCTCAAAATCCAACAACGCTTCACTCAATTCCTCCAATCGAGTAATCGATAATCCCTCAATCTGCTGTTGGAGCACAGGGTCAAGTAAACCTAACCTCAGGGTTAGCTGACGCATCACAATTAATACCGCTTCCTCCTGCTTTCCGCGCTGGAGTCCCTGCTGGAGTCCCTTTTGGACTCCCTTTTGGATAATATCTTGATAGGTGACTGATTCTTCCATAACTTCCTCGCTTAACAATCGACGGACTAAATCTTGATCAAACCGTAAACCAGCCAGCACATCCACACAGGCCGCTAGGTTTCCCCGTAATGGTTTTTCTTCAATTCTATCCACTTGAGCAACCACTTGCTCTAACAATCGTAGGGGCTGATTACTCCTGGCTAAAGTGGCCAAGGGTAACAAAGCCCGATTGGCTAACAGTGGTAATGGGTCTTGCTCCCATAGACGAACTACTCGATAACTATGCCAGGTGTTAGTATCCCTAAACTCGTTCGTGAATACCAGATCTGAGGTTGTAGACTTGAGAAAAATCACCACCTGCTCAATCGGACATCGGTACTTGCGCTGTAGTCTGACCCAATAGTCCAACATCCGAAATGGTAATGGTGGGTCGGATTGGGGTAGGGTTTGAAATTCTAGATGCAGAATTTGGTTAGTACTTTGGATTAGAGTCAGAGCATCAGCTTGAATTGGTTCAGCACTTAATTCCGTTTTAAGTACCTGAATATCGCGAGGTTCTTCACCCAAGAGCCAATGAAAAAACTCTGATGGGTATTCTTCTGCTAAGTATTTACAGATATTATCGTAAGCCAAGGCAAATTGTTCAAAGTTAACACTATCTCAGACAGCGATGCAGCGCGGTCTTGGGGGTTTCCCCCACTCGCTATTGCATCAAGACAGTGTAGTGAATCCCATCTAAAAAATTGATCGCACCTGGATCTTGTTTATGGAGTCAAGCTATGATACCCCAGCACTAATGATTTAGATAAGATCTAAAAAAGACCTGATCTAATCAGGTCTTTTCAAAATCATCTTCCCACCAAAAATCCTGGTGAACACTAACAGTTCAATATCAGCCGTGCTCCAACCAAACCGCTAAATCCGTTGCTGTCTCAAAATTCAACAACGCTTCACTCAATTCCTCCAATCGAGTAATCGATAATCCCTCAATCTGCTGTTGGAGCACAGGGTCAATTAAACCTAACCTCAGGGTTAGCAAACGCATCACAATTAATACTGCTTCCTCCTGCTTTCCGCGCTGGATTCCCTTTTGGACTCCCTTTTGGATAATATCTTGATAGGTGACTGATTCTTCCATAACTTCCTCGCTTAACAATCGACGAACTAATTCTTGATCAAACCGTAAACCAGCCAGCACATCCACACAGGCGGCTAGGTTTCCCCGTAATGGTTTTTCTTCAATGTTATCCACTTGAGCAACCACTTGCTCTAACAATTGATTAGGGTTATTGCTCCTGGCTAAAGTGGCCAAGGGTAACAGAGCTCGATTGGCCAAAAGTGGTTGAGGGTCTTGTTCCCACAGACGAATTACTCTATAACTATGCCAGGTGTTAGTATCCCTAAACTCGTTATTGAATACCATCTGTGAGGTCGTAGACTTTAGAAAAATCACCACCTGGTCAATCCGACATCGGTATTTCCGTTGTAGTCTGACCCAATAGTCTAACATCCGAAATGGTAGTGGTGGCTCAGATTGGGGTAGGGTTTGAAATTCTAGGTGCAGAATTTGGTTAGTACTTTGGAGTACACTCAGAGCATCAGCTTGAATTGGTTCAGCACTTAATTCGGCTTTCAGTACCTGAATATCTCTAGGTTCTTCACCCAATACCCACTGAAAAAACTCCGATGGGTATTCTTCTGCTAAGTATTTACAGATATTATCGTAGGCCAAGGCAACTTTTTCACAAATGTTTGACTATCTCAGATAGTGTAGTGAATCCGAGCAAAAAAATTGATCGCACCTGGATCTTGTTTATGGAGTCAAGCTATGATATAGCCCTTGATTTTAGTTAGAGTTATCTTGGAGCCAGTTGAGTAAGTCTTCACTGGTTTTAAAATCCCAGATGGCTTCTGATAAACGCTCTAGCTCTTGATTCGTCAAGGCTTCGATTAATGCGATATCATCACTGGTTAGTTTGCCAAAACGGCGCTCAAGCTGTCGCAATATTACCCTTCTTTCCCCTTCTTCTCGTCCCTGTATTATTCCCTGTTCTATTCCTTCCCGTTGAGCTAGACTCAATGCACCTCGAGTGTCCTCCAACACCATCTCCTGCTTGCGGAGTTTTTCCAATTCTGACACACTCAACCCCGCTTGATTCGCTATAGTTAACGCTTTTTCTAGCTGTGGTATTTCCCTGAGATTATCAGGAATAATTTCTAAGCTGGGCGCTTCTTTGATAAAATATATCCACTTATCTATCACACTTTCTAACTCTTCCAGTTGTTTATTAAATTTGGGAAGTTCCACAAACACCAGCTTTAATTCATTCTCCTGATAAGGCAAGTGGTCTTCTTCTTCTTGAAAGTAAAAACAGCTAATTACTTTCTCTGTTGAGGGGAATAACTGAAAATCCGTGATGGTTAAAGCAATGACTGGATTTAGATGGAAATATCCCTGTCCCGATTTTAGTTGATTCCCATAGGTTTTGCACAAGTTATATACCACTCGCTTCTCGAAAGCCTCCACATTCCAGATTTGCATTTCAATCAGCACAGTCGTTCGATCCTCTAATACTGCCTTAACATCCAGATAAGTGTCTTTTAACTCCACTACATCCCCGGCACTATAGGGGTCAAGGATTTCTAAATCCTGGATTACCGACTCCCCAGAGTAGATCATGGCATTGAGGAAGGAAATCAGAATATCCTTACTTTGATCTGAGCCAAAGATTTTCTTGAAAGCAAAGTCAGTTTTGGGACTAATGAATCTCATGGTTTTACCAGTTTATGAGGTAGAGTGGTTAGTCAATGTCTTTCCTAGGGAATCTCACGGACATCGTTTCATTCATCATCCTAGCAAAATCCGTTGATATTCTAGTGTATAACCGGTGAGCATTTCTCTAAGCTTAAAGCGATGCAGTTGGCCAAAGGGGGTTTCCCCCACTCGCTATTGCATCAAGACAAGGAATCAACGGAAGGAATCAACGGGAGTGAAGCAGGATGGTTGTTAAAAATAGTAGTAAAAATACTAGCAATAATACTAATACTAATCAATCCAGTAATAATCAATGGCATGATGTTCGTGCAGCGTTGAAACAATTCTGGGGTTACGAGGATTTTCGACCCCCCCAAGGTGAAATTATTCGGATGATTTTAGAACAACGGGATGCTTTAATTATTTTGCCTACTGGTGGTGGTAAGTCGATTTGTTTTCAACTACCAGCGTTACTACAAACTGGATTAACATTAGTGATTTCTCCACTGGTAGCATTGATGGAAAATCAGGTGCAGGAATTGCGCGATCGCAAATTACCTGCTGCTCTGTTACATAGTGAATTACCTCGCTACCAACGGCAACAAACTCTTAAAGCTATCGAAAACCAGCAACTCCGATTGCTCTACTTATCCCCAGAAACCCTACTCAGTGCAGCAGTGTGGAAACGGTTGTGTCAGCCACAGGTTCAGATTAATGGATTGATTTTAGATGAAGCCCATTGTTTGGTTCAATGGGGTGATACCTTTAGACCGGCTTATCGCCGTTTGGGTGCAGTAAGACCAGCACTGCTCAAGTGTAAGCCGAAGGGAACAAAAATTGCGATCGCATCCTTTACTGCTACCGCTGACCCCAAGGCTCAACAAACCATCCGCAAAGTCTTGCAACTGCAACAACCCCAAACATTTTTAATTAGCCCCTATCGAGACAATCTTAACCTCCACGTCCAAACCGTCTGGACTCCCAAAGGACGTCGCCAACGAGTATTGAACTATATTAAAGCCAGACCTAAACAAGCTGGTTTAGTCTATGTGCGTTCCCGAAAAGATAGTGAAGTGTTAGCGCAATGGTTTACTTCCTTGGGATATTCCACCGCAGCTTACCACGCTGGCTTGGGTGCTCAGGAGCGTCGGAAAATTGAAGCCAGCTGGATTAGTGGTCAGACCCAATTTGTGGTATGTACCTGTGCCTTTGGCATGGGGATTAATAAGCCAGATGTACGCTGGGTGGTGCATTTCCAAGCACCTTTACTCTTATCGGAATATATTCAGGAAGTAGGTCGTGGCGGCAGGGATGGTAAACCAGCGGATGCTTTGACCTTAGTCAGTGAACCAACGGGATGGTTCAATCCAGAGGATAAGCAACGACAAGAATTTTTTGCCCATCAAATGCGATCGCAATACCAACAGGCTCAACAGTTAGCAAAGCAATTACCAGCCCAGGGAGAAGTAGCCAAAGTAGCCAAAGAGTTTCCCAATGGTGCCATAGCCTTAGCACTCCTCGATAGTGCTGGTCAACTAGAATGGATTGATCCATTCCATTACCGGCAACACCGGTCTCAAAAATCTTCCTCCCTAGCACAGGTTAGTAATATCCAACAGCAAGCCCAGTCTCAGATGAATCAATACCTGAAAACTCGCCAGTGTCGTTGGCAATTTTTACTAAAGGCATTTGGTTTTACTCAGGAAGCAGTTGGTTTTAAATGCGATCGCTGTGATAATTGCTCATAGCATTTATCAAAGGGAGTAGGGAGCGGTGCGACCCAAGGGCGATTTACTCGCCCTAGGAGGCGCGCACCGTAGGGAGTAGGGAGAGCTGCGACCGGTGGAATAGGCATCTTGCCTGTCCCTTGATCTCTTGGGTCGGGCAGGATGCCCACTCTACTCCTATTCATTCAAAGACTGACACAGCTTATTCAATTTTTATTGTTGAGATTCCTGTAATTCTTTTAAATAATTATTTAGTTTCAACAGACTATATATTCCTAATGCTGTACCAATTGGTAAACTCAACAGATTCACACATGCCGCAATCCAGTTAGCAGTATTTGGCTTGGCTCGCTGATAGAAGAATCCTGCCATTATATTAACAATTCCAAACCCAAGTAGAAATATATGCATGGCGATAGTGAAGAAAATTATCCAAGTATCACATGCATCTCCTCGGAAAGGTTCATTAATACATAATGAAGGACGCATCTGGATTATATATCTCGAAAAATCGAAATATATACGAAATACGAACAATCCAAAGAAGAAATAAATGCCGCCCCAAATATAGCGATGCAGCGCGGTCTTGGGGAGGCAGTGCGGTCTTGGGGAGGCAGCGCGGTCTTGGGGGTTTCCCCCATGAGCGACTGCCGTGGTTCCCCCCATGAGCAACTGCCGTGGTTTCCCCCATGAGCGACTGCATCAAGACAGTGAAAGATACTGAGCCACTTGAAACGTTTCATAGAGTGCTCTCCATTTCTTGTTTAAGTTCCAGCTATAGTAATTAATATAGCTGGATTAGAGCGGACATCTCTCTTAAAGCGCACCTAAGCAGTCTTGGAGGAAACCCCCATCAGCGATGGCATCAAGACACGGTTTGTTTTATAACTGAATAATATCCAATTTAAATGCACAACAACTTCACACCAAAAACTCCTCAGCTCTTGTTCCTAATCTTCCCGATTCCCGATTCCCGATTCCCGATTCCCGATTCTAAATTCTTAATTCTAAATTCTTAATTCTACTTGGTGGTGCGTTACGGGGCGGGCTATCCTAATACTGGCTACTTCGGGGTGAAAATGAGGGCAAGCCCGCCCCTAACGCACCCTACATTCGCTCAATTCTCAATTCTCAATTCTTAATTCTTAATTCTTAATTCTTAATTCTTAATTCTTAATTCCTCTAAAAAACCTTCTATCCGCTCCCAAACTTTCTCCAACAAATCAGGACAATCCGCATCAAACCATTCAATCTCAGGATAAGCCTTAAACCAAGTGCGTTGACGTTTAGCAAATTGGCGAGTGTGGACAACAGTTAACTCTCTGGCCTGATCAAGGGATAAGTTACCAGCAAGATAATCTTTAATTTCCCGATATCCCAACGTATCCAGTAACGGTAAATTCCAACCATACTTCTGAGCAATAGTTTCCACCTCAGCCACAAATCCTGCTGCTAACATTTGGTCAGTACGCTGAGCAATCCGCTGGGTAATAGTTTCAGAATCCTGACATTCCAAACCAATCTGGAGAATTGGATAATTAGGAGGATTCTCTCCCTGCTGCTGTGATATCGGAATTCCAGTTACATAAAATACTTCCAATGCTCGCAATGTCCGCACTTGGTCATTGGGATGAATCTTCCCAACAGCAACAGGGTCAATCTGTTGGAGGAAATTATAGAGCTGAGCTTGACCAAGAGCAGCTAGTTGCGATCGCAAATCTTTCTGAGGTGCAACCCGAGGAATTTTTAACCCCCGCACTACGGATTTGATATATAAACCAGTACCACCAACAAGGAAAAGAGGTTTATTGTTTAAGTCTGCCTGATCTACCCGGTCTTCCTGGTGTTCCCTATGTTTGCTAGCTATAATTTCCTGGGCTTGCTGTTGATAATCAGCTACAGTTAAGGTTTCGGTTGGATCACAGATGTCGATCAGATAATGGGGTACCTGCTGTTGTTGAGCGAGTGTCGGCTTAGCCGTTCCAATATCAAATTCTCGGTAAACCTGACGAGAATCAGCATTAAGAATTATCGAACTAACCCGCTGGGCTAATTCTATCCCTAGACTAGATTTACCTGTGGCTGTAGCACCGCAAATTACTATGACTGCTGAGTGCTCAGTGTTGAGTTTTGAGTTTTGAGCGGAGGGCTGTTTCATCTTGCATGGTGACATTCGGAACCCACTCGACCACTGACCCACTGGGTGATAACCTATATAGTCAATCCCCTATAGAAATAACCTATGAAAGTGGTCTGTGGTCGCCTGTAAGGCTTTTGTGTTACAATTTTCGGGTGTTTTATCATTTTTGATGAATCATAGCCTTTCCAAGCTTTTAAGGGAGAACCCCGAAAGATTATGACGAGTAGTTACAGTGCCGATCAGATTCAAGTTCTAGAAGGTCTCGAACCGGTGCGGAAACGCCCAGGGATGTACATCGGGACAACTGGACCTAGGGGTCTCCATCATCTAGTGTACGAAGTTGTAGACAATTCCATCGATGAAGCGCTGGCTGGGTATTGTACTCACATCGAAGTTGATATCAATAGCGATGGTTCCGTAACCGTTACCGATGACGGACGAGGGGTACCTACAGACACCCACCCTACCACAGGGAAATCAGCACTGGAAACCGTAATGACCGTACTTCATGCCGGTGGTAAATTTGGTGGCGGCGGCTATAAAGTCTCTGGAGGATTGCACGGTGTTGGGGTTTCCGTAGTCAATGCTCTGTCTGAGTGGGTAGATGTAACGGTGTGGCGGGAGAAAAAAGAACATACCCAGCGCTATGAGCGGGGTGTCCCCATGACTGAACTACTCGTCAAGCCTTATAAAAAAAACCACACTGGTACCTCAGTAAACTTCAAACCAGATATCGAAATCTTTAGTAACGGTATTGAGTTTGATTACACTACCTTATCCGGACGTCTGCGGGAACTGGCTTACCTCAATGCTGGTGTTAATATTACCTTCTCAGACCATCGCCTGGAAGAACCCAGAGTAGAAACCTATCACTACGAGGGAGGTATCCAGGAATATGTCGCTTACATGAACCGAGAAAAGCACGCCCTACACGAGGAGATTATCTATATACAAGGGGAACGCAAAAGTATCCAAGTGGAAGTGGCACTACAATGGTGCATTGATGCCTATAGTGATAATTTGCTGGGTTTTGCTAACAATATTCGCACCATTGATGGTGGTACCCACTTGGAGGGGCTCAAGACAGTCTTGACCCGAACCATGAATGCGATCGCACGCAAGCGGAATAAAATCAAAGAAAGTGAGTCTAACCTAGGTGGTGAGAATATCCGAGAAGGATTAACTGGGGTGATTTCTGTCAAAGTCCCAGAGCCAGAATTTGAAGGTCAAACCAAAACTAAACTGGGGAATACAGAAGTAAGGGGCATTGTAGATTCCCTAGTTGGGGAAGTCTTGACTGAATACCTGGATTTTCGTCCCCAAGTGGTCGATACTATCTTAGAAAAAGCCATTCAAGCCTATAAAGCCGCAGAAGCTGCTCGTCGTGCTCGTGAGTTAGTCCGGCGCAAGTCAGTACTAGAGTCTTCTCCCTTACCCGGTAAGTTAGCCGATTGTAGTTCTCGGGACCCAGCGGAATCAGAGATATTTATCGTTGAGGGAGATAGTGCAGGGGGCTGTTTTTCTGGAGAGACACAGGTTGCCCTGGCTGATGGACGTTCTTTGAGCTTCAAAGAACTTGTAGCTGAACAAGCTATGGGTAAAGAGCATTTTTGCTACACGATTACCAATAATGGCAGCATCGGAATAGAACGGATTATCAATCCCAGGATGACCAAAGCCAATGCTAAAGTCATCAAACTTACCTTAGATAACTCAGAAACCATTATTTGCACTCCCGATCACCTGTTCATGTTGCAAGATGGTAGTTATAAGCCAGCAGTATCTCTGACTCGTGATGATTTGCTAATGCCTCTGTATCGGCCACTGGCAGAAATCAGGAAACAGGCAAAGGTCAAAACCCAAAACAAAGAAGCCTATTCCGCTTTTGCTGGTAATCAGACACAGGTTTGTGACCCTGTTGCCAACTATAACTACCAAGTTGTTGCTATTGAACCCCTAGAACAATTGGTAGATGTCTATGATATCGAAGTGCCTCATACCCATAATTTCGCTTTAGAGAGTGGGGTATTTGTTCACAACAGTGCTAAACAAGGACGCGATCGCCAATTCCAAGCCATTCTCCCCCTCCGTGGAAAAATCCTCAACATTGAGAAAACTGATGATGCCAAAATTTACAAGAACACAGAAATCCAATCCCTAATTACAGCCCTAGGGCTAGGGATAAAAGGAGAAGAATTCGATCCGTCCAATTTACGCTACCACCGCATCGTAATTATGACTGATGCTGATGTGGATGGCGCTCACATCCGTACTTTATTACTAACCTTTTTCTACCGCTATCAACGAGCCCTTGTAGACCAAGGCTACATCTACATCGCCTGTCCGCCCTTATATAAACTAGAACGAGGTCGCAACCATAACTATTGTTATAGCGATCGCGAACTACAACAGCGGATTAGCCAATTTCCGGATAACGCTAACTATAACATCCAACGATTCAAAGGATTAGGTGAAATGATGCCACAGCAGTTGTGGGACACCACCATGAATCCAGAAACTCGCACCATGAAGCAAATCGAAATCGAAGATGCTGCTGAAGCAGACAGAATCTTTACTGTACTCATGGGAGACCGGGTTGCTCCTCGCCGCCAATTCATTGAAACCTATGGCGCTCGACTCAATCTAAACGATTTAGATATTTAACGTCTACTTTACTCACAAATCGGTGCTCGTTCACCAATAAAGGGTATTCCTTCACGAGAAAAGGGTACCCTTTATTGGCAGGGCAAAGGCATCTTGATTTTTGAAAGGCGAGCGGTGTGAGGATTTCAGCGATCAAGTCCGGTTTTTAATCAATTGATGAAATCCTTACTGGATAAGGGTTTTGGAATTTAGATGCGTTTGCCCTGGTCACCAATGGATTCAGCCTTAAGTTGTAACCAATGGGCTATACTCCACATCTGGTGTCTTTGGGTAAGTCCTGAATAAAAAAAAATCGAGGATTCTGTACTTTTAGCTACAAAATACTGGGAAGCATCAGCCGTAACCTAACTACATCAACATATTTTATATGTGATGTAATTATGGTAATTTCATCAGTTACAAACGCTACAGAAAAATGGGGTAACCTTGATTCCCAAAGAGGGAATCTGAGTGAATTAGATCTATGGTGTATTATTTGTGGTGGCTTCCACATGACCGCTGACCATTGGAAATTTATGGCAGAAGATATGCCTAAAGATCCAGTGGATATGATCGAAGACCTCACAAAAATGGGAGTTTATAAACCCGATACGTTTAAGATGGCAGATGCGGTTAATGCTGCTGATATTAGAAAGGCACTGCTACTAAAAGTAGCTGGTAAAGGGGACCCTAATAGGGAGCAATTAGTCCTAGAGCTAGCTAAACAAGCTGGTGGTATAGAAAATGCCTTTGCCGCTGCCTTTGGTCCTAAAGCTGGAGAATTTTTCGGGGATGTTAGGCATTACAATAGTTTCAGCCGCCGCCGCTTCTTGAAAAATTTAGCAGTAGGTGCTGCATTAGTTACCCTAGCCAACTGTACCTCTAAACAGCAAACTCAGGATTTAAAGACAGGGGAGAATGAACCACCAGCAAATGCAGACAGTCTAGAAAAAACAGACCTAAAAATTGGATTTATCCCCATCACCTGTGCCACTCCAATTATTATGTCTGAACCTTTAGGGTTCTACTCCAAGTATGGTTTTAATGCCAAAGTAGTAAAAATGCCTAGCTGGGGTGCGGTTAGAGATTCCGCGATCGCAGGAGAACTGGATGCTTATCATATGCTAGCCCCGATGCCTATTGCCATGACTTTGGGTTTAGGTTCCGCCACCTTTGGAGTTAAACTAGCCAGCATCGAGAACATTAACGGTCAAGCCATAACTGTAGCTAACAAGTACAAAGGTAAAATTAACGGTCCCGCCGATTTCAAAGGCTTCACCATCGGTGTACCTTTTCCTTACTCCATGCACAACCTCTTAATGCGTTACTACCTGGCCACTGGTGGAGTTGATCCTGATAAAGATGTAAAAATTCGCCCTGTTCCGCCACCAGATAGTATTGCTCAGTTGGTTGCAGGGGACATTGATGCTTACTTGATGCCCGATCCCTTTAACCAAAGGGCTGTCTATGAAGACGCTGGATTTATCCACAAACTTACCAAGGAGTTATGGGAAGGACACCCCTGTTGTGCTTTTGCCGCCAGCGATGCTTGGATAGAGGAAAACCCGAACACTTTCCGCTCCCTCAACAAAGCAATTATCGAAGCTGCAGGTTATGCCCGTAACCCAGCCAATCGTCCAGAAATTGCTAAAGCCATCTCCGAAAGAGCCTTTTTGAACCAGCCTGTGGAAGTGGTGGAAGCTGTACTAACGGGTAACTTTGAAGATGGTCAAGGTAATACCAAAGCTGTACCAGACAGAATTGATTTTGATCCCTATCCTTGGCAGAGCTTTGCGAATTGGATTTCTTCTCAGTTAGTGCGTTGGGATTTGCAAGGAGATGGAAAAGTAAAATCAGCAATTACCTCGGAAAAGTATGATGAAGTGGGTAAAGAAATTTTTCTGACAGATTTAGCTAGGGAATTGGCTAAGGAAGTGGGACAAACTCCACCTACAGAGATTTACCGTACAGAAACCTTGGAATTTGACACCTTTGATCCAGCTAAACCCCAAGAGTATGTGGATGAACAAATCAAAAAATACGGTTTTTAAAGGTAAGCTATCAGCCGTCAGCCGTCAGCCGTCAGCCGTCAGCCGTCAGCCGTCAGCCGTCAGCTGTCAGCCGTGAGCTAAAAGCTCACGCTACGCGAACAGCAGTAGCCCATAAGTTGATAGCTGAATGCTGAATGCTGAATGCTGAATGCTGATAGCTGATAGCTGATAGCACCTCAAGTAGCGCTTAAGCTGAATGCTGAATGCTGAATGCTGAATGCTGAATGCTGAATGCTGAATGCTGAATGCTGAATGCTGATAGCTGAATGCTGAATGCTGATAGCTGACGAAGTCTACCTCACCAAGCTCTTTGCAGATAAAAGCAAATACAATATGACATCAATACCCAAAAACGTAACTCAAAAAAAACAACAACTCACAATCCTTGAAAATGAAAACTTCAGAGCTCTGTTGCTATTTATCGTTTCCCTAGGCATATTTTTACTGTTTTGGGAATTAGGAGCAAAGATGAAAATTTTTGCTAAGGGCATGCCCACTGCATCCTTAACAATTAAGGAATTATGGTATTGGGTAACCCATCCATTTTATGACAATGGACCTAATGATTTGGGTATTGGTTGGAATTTGTTAATTAGCCTGCGGAGAGTAGCCATTGGCTACACGTTAGCCTCAATCATTGCTGTGCCTTTGGGAATCTTGGTAGGTATTTCCAAAATTGCATTTAAAGCCTTTAACCCCTACTTCCAGCTTCTTAAACCGGTTTCTCCCCTGGCTTGGTTACCTTTGGGGCTATATATATTCCGGAACTCAGAGATGACTGGGATTTTCATTATTACCATTGCTAGTATTTGGCCAACCCTAACCAACACGGCTTTTGGTGTGGCCAATGTTAACCCAGATTACCTTGATGTTTCTAAAATTCTGGGCGCTTCTAAATGGCGCACGATTTTTAAGGTGATTATTCCCGCTGCCCTACCTAACATCATCTCTGGTTTGAGAATTAGTATGGGGATTTCTTGGTTGGTGATTGTGGCAGCAGAAATGCTATTGGGTACGGGTTTAGGTTACTTCATTTGGAATGAGTGGAATAACCTTTACATACCCAATATTCTGGTGGCTATTTTTATTATTGGAATTGTGGGTATTGTCCTTGATCAAATATTTGCATATTTTGAAAAAATGGTTTCTTTCGGTAAAAAATCATCATGAAGCATCATTATGAGTACTTCTTTTTATTCCAAGGGCCGTAAGGTCATTAGTGACAATGACAGTGAAGCTCAAATTTCATTACGTCATATTTCAAAAACGTTCCCTGGTAAACAGGGTTGGTTTGATAAAATCACTGGCAAATCTTCCCCAGACTTTGTAGCTATCGAAGATATCAATTTAGATATTGAGCACAACACGTTTGTGTCGATCATTGGCCCGTCGGGTTGTGGTAAGTCCACCTTGCTGAATATTATCGCGGGTTTGAGTTCCGCCACCAGTGGCGAAGTGATCATCAATGGGCAACTGGTGACTCAACCAGGACCTGACCGGGGTATGGTCTTTCAAAACTATGCCCTTATGCCTTGGATGACTGTGGAAGGTAATATTAGGTTTGCGGTGGAAACTGTCTATCCCAAAATGTCTGCCAGGCAGCAAAAACGGGTTATTAAGGAAAATATCCAACTAGTTGGTTTAACCGGGGCAGAGACAAAGCATCCTCATGAACTATCTGGGGGTATGCGACAACGAGTAGGTATTGCGAGAGCTTTAGCTATTAATCCCCAAATTTTGTTAATGGATGAACCTTTTGGTGCTTTAGATGCTCTGACTAGGGGCTTTTTACAGGATGAAATCGAGCGCATTTGGGAACAGCAGCGTAAAACTGCCATTATGATTACCCATAGCATTGATGAAGCCCTCCTGTTATCCGATCGGATTGTGATGATGACCAAAGGCCCTGCGGCGCGCATTGATGAGGTGCTTGAAGTGCCTTTCCCCCGTCCGCGCGATCGCACTACCGTTGAGCATCATCCTGCCTATATGGAACTGAAACAGGAAATGGAAAACCATCTATATCGGGAAACTAGAGCTGTAGAAGAAGCACGAATTCACTAACTAAAAATCCTCCGTTAGTGTAAAGTAAGCATTTAGCCGTCAGTGGTCAGCTGTCAGCTAGTAAGCCTTCAGCCTTTAGCCGTGAGCTTTTAGCTCACGCTACTTGAGGTGCCGTAGCCCATAAGTTGATAGCTGATAGCTGATAGCTGAATGCTTACAGTGTAAAATACCAAAGGTCAAAAATCAGGAGACATCAATATTATGGCAATTGCAGACATTACTCAACAGTTGTTAGCCGCAAAAAAAGAAAAAGGACTAACCTTTGAAGATTTGGAAAAAGTTGTAGGTAGGGATGAAACTTGGGTCGCTTCTGTGATCTATCGTCAAGCTAGCGCAGATATGGAGGAAGCCACCAAACTAGTCACCGCTTTGGGTTTACCAGAATCCGTAGCTGAAGAATTAACCGTGCCACCTCTCAAGGGTTCCCTAGACCCTCAAATTCCTACGGATCCCCTAATTTACCGCTTTTACGAAATTATGCAGGTGTATGGTATGCCTATTAAAGCGGTGGTCCATGAGAAGTTTGGGGATGGGATTATGAGTGCTATTGATTTTTCCATAGAAGTAGAGAAAGTGGAAGACCCGAAAGGCGATCGCGTACAAATCATTATGTGTGGTAAATTCCTACCTTACAAAAAGTGGTAGCTTAGCAAGATTGATTCTGTCGGGGTAAAGGTAAGTTATCCCGACTACAAAGTTATTAACTACTATTCACTACAATTTCTTAACCTCGGCAATTACAGGGTAGCCACAGGTTACTAGGGAATCAGTGTCCACTAAATCCAAAACCACGAACACACTAAAACAGTTAGATAAACGGCAATTTTCTGAGTACATCAGAGCCTTAGTCTGGTCAAACCAAGGTAATTATCTAGCTATTATTACTGCTGCAGGAGAACTGGCTTTATGGCAACAGGGTAATCTGGAAATTTTGACACCCAGCCATGACTATTCCCTAGACTGTGTGGGCTTTTCCCAAGATGGCAATTATCTAGGGACTGCTGGACAAGAAGGCAAGGTTAGTATCTGGCAATTGGGGGTCAATTCCCCCAAGTTTACGCCAATTACAACCCTGGATCAGGGCAACGCTTGGATTGACTCCCTCGGTTGGCATCCCCAAAAAAATCTATTAGCCTTTGCTGTCAATCGCCAGGTTAAGGTTTGGGATGTTGACCAAGGGCAACTAATGGCAGAGTTAAACTTTGCAGACTCATCAGTTTTCAATGTAGCTTGGCATCCCCAGGGTAAATTCCTGGCTGCTAGTGGCCATGGTAGTGTTAAAGTCTGGAACATTGAAAACTGGTCAGAGCCACCAGAAACCCTTGAAGTCCCTGGAGCTAGTCTAGATTGTGCTTGGTCATCCAATGGTGAGTATCTTGCTTCAGGCAATCTAGACCGCACTATTTCTTTACTTCACTGGGGTAATCCTCCCCCCTGGTTAATGCAAGGATTCCCCGGCAAAGTCAGTCAAGTTGTTTGGTCAAATACGTCTGATCCAGTTTTAGCTGCGTCTTGTCAAGATGCGGTAATTGTGTGGCAGTTTAGCAACGAAATCAAGAACTGGCAAAATCGTGTGTTACAACATGACCAAGCCATACAAGACATCACCTTTTCCCCCAATTCATCCCTACTAATTTCCGCTAGTAATGATGGTGGTATTCAACTCTGGTCAAAGGCTAAAAAGCTTACCAAAATAGTTAGCAAAACAATTAAATTTTCTTGTTTAGCGTGGAACCCTACGGGAAACTATTTAGCTGCCGGAGGGCAAAATGGTGAAGTAATAATTTGGCAAAATTCTATTTCCAGTCCCAGTAGGGGATTTGGTTAATAACAATGAACTTATTTCAGAGCTCTAAATCTACAACTAATTCAGCTAAAATTAGGGAAATCAAAAACTGGGTTTATCAGCACTTGGCCATAGATCCGGAAATCCCTATTTCTGTTAGTCAGTTACAATGCCATGAACCAGATTGCCCTCCCATAGAAACCGTGATTGCCATCATGAAAACACCTCCGCAACAATACAAAATTCATCAATCCATAGCAGAAATTCAAGAACTAGACATTAAACAACTTTAAACACCTAATTCATTTTACTCAAAATCCATGGTTGCAACTACTGTAAACAACGCTATTCCCGTCACGGTTTTAACTGGCTATTTAGGAGCCGGAAAAACTACCTTACTCAACCGTATATTGACCCACGAGCATGGGAAAAAAGTAGCCGTAATTGTTAATGAATTTGGGGAAGTTGGTATTGATAATCAGTTAGTTATCGATGCCGATGAAGAAATATTTGAAATGAACAACGGTTGTATTTGCTGTACCGTACGGGGAGATTTAATTAGAATCATTGGTAACTTGATGCGTAGGCGGGATAAGTTTGACCATTTAGTTATTGAAACCACTGGACTTGCTGACCCTGCCCCGGTAATTCAAACGTTTTTTGTGGATGAAGAGATTCAAACCCAGTTAGACCTTGATGCCGTGGTAACGGTAGTTGATGCTAAGCATATTTTAGAGCACTGGGATAGTGATGAAGCCCAGGAACAAATTGCTTTTGCTAATGTGATTTTGCTCAATAAAATTGATTTAGTAGAACCTCAACAACTGGAGGAGTTAGAGCAAAAAATCAAAGCGATGAATGGTTTAGTCAAAATTTATCGTACCCAAAACTCAGAAATTGCGATGGATTCAGTGTTAGGGGTGCGGGCTTTTGACCTTAAACAAGCTCTAGAAATTGACCCGGACTTATTAGGAGAAGATGCTCATGAACATGATGAATCCGTTTTTTCCTTTGCCATTGTGGAACCAGGAGCAGTAGATTTGGAAAAATTAAACACATGGCTAACGGAATTATTACAGACCCAAGGGCAAAATATTTTCAGAATGAAAGGTATTCTGAATGTGATGGGAGAAGACAATCGATTTGTCTTCCAGGGAGTACATATGATTTTTGATGGTCGTCCCGACCGTGCTTGGAAACCAGAAGAAACCCGAAAAAATGAGTTAGTCTTTATTGGTCGCAATCTTGATGAAAACCAATTTCGTCAAGATTTCCAAGCTTGTCTTGTTTAGAGTTTATGTAAGAATTAAGCTATCAGCATTCAGCATTCAGCATTCAGCTATCAGCATTCAGCATTCAGCATTCAGCATTCAGCATTCAGCTATTAGCTATCAGCTATCAGCTATTAGCTATCAGCATTCAGCTATTAGCTATCAGCATTCAGCATTCAGCATTCAGCATTCAGCATTCAGCTATCAACTTATGGGCTACGGCTGTTCGCGTAGCGTGAGCTTTTAGCTCACGGCTGACGGCACCTCAAGTAGCGTGCGCGTAGCGCATAGGCTGATAGCTGACGGCTGACGGCTGACGGCTGACGGCTGAAGTATGATAACTGCTAGATTTGCTATCGATTTTTTTGGACTATTACTATCTATGGAAACTAAACCACCTCTACCTCCTTTTACGTTAGAAACTGCAACCGCTAAGGTGCAAGCTGCTGAAGATGCCTGGAATACCCGCAATCCCGAGAAAGTTGCTCTAGCTTATACCATTGATTCCGAATGGCGCAATCGTGCCGAATTTATTAGTGGTCGAGAGGAAATTATTGCGTTTCTGAAGCGGAAATGGGCAAAAGAATTAGATTATCGCCTGAGAAAACGACTTTGGAGTTTTATGGATAATCGCATTTCAGTTTGCTTTGAATATGAGTGGCATGATGATTCTGGGTTTTGGTATCGTGCTTATGGCAATGAAAACTGGGAATTTGCGGAAAATGGCTTAATGAAGAGACGGGAAGCTAGTATTAATGATGTACCGATTAAAGAGTCTGAAAGAAAATTTTTGTGGGAACGGTCTGTAATTTCGTGACAGCCGTAGGGCGCGTTAGGGACGGGCTCGCACTGATTTTCGGCCTGGTAGTGTTGGGATAGCCCGTCCCGTAACGCACCGCCAGTGTTGGGAATTTTATTATAATAATCAAATATGGCCAAAGATATTTTCCACAATAAAGTTAAAACAGCTCTGCAAAAAGATGGTTGGCTGATTACTCACGATCCCTATCAACTGCGCTACGGCATGGCTGATATCTATATCGATCTGGCTGCGGAAGAAGCGATCGCTGCTGAGAAAGAAGGTTGTAAAATAGCAGTGGAGGTTAAAAGCTTTGTCCGTGGCTCAACTATCTCTCAATTTCACACCGCTCTTGGTCAGTTTCTTAACTATCGGATTGCCTTAGAAATCTCTGATGAGCCAGAACGCATTTTGTATCTGGCGATTCCCAAAGATACCTACCAAATGTTCATCAGATTTGAACCTGCCAAAACTGTGATTGAACGATATGAAGTCCGGTTAATTGTTTACGATGCAAATCATGAGGTGATTGACCAATGGATAAATTAGATCAGTATCGCCAAATTACCTGCGAATTTTTAGAAAGCTTTGCTAGTTATGATCTCAATGCCCAACTTATCTTTGATAGAGAACGGGATCGTTATCTGGTTTTCCACAACGAATGGCGTAATGAGTACCGCATCTATGGTTGTGCCATGCATCTTGAGCTAATCGAAGGTCAAATCTGGATACAGCACAATAGTACTGAGATTTATATCGATCGTGAACTGATTGAGCGGGGTGTTTCTCCCAAAGATATTATACTGGGATTTCGCTCTCCCAGCGTCCGCAAACTTATTGCTGCTGCGATGGAAGACTAGTAAATGCGCAACCTAACCGGATTTTAACTAACAGCAAATTCGGTAAATTTGCGAATATCTGGAGGATGAAAAGCTAAAACAATATCACTTTTTGGAATACCTGCTGCCACTAAATCATTAGCAATGCCGTCTTCAGTGTTGTCACATTGAATCCAAATTTTATAATTACTAATTGACCCATGAATCAAACAACTATGAATATGTTATTGCTTATTCCATCCTTCAGAAACAATTAAATATTCGTCTGTTTCTGGGTCAAATGCTGCATGGTTACGGATATTAACATTAGAGTAATTAATGTTAACATAAGGGCTTAAGATTTGACGAATAATTTGGCGATAGTTTTCTAATTTATCCATTTTGTAATGACCTCCTCTTCCGGGTCAAAAACAATAATTGTAAGCGCACCCCATCACAGGCTGGAAGCCTGTTCTACAGTTGAGCCTCTGAACCTAATTCCCTGTTCCCTGTTCCCTGTTCCCTGTTCCCTCTTCCCAACATACCCATAACTTCTCCTTAGTTCCAGGATTCCTAACAAAGTAATCTTCCAGCAATTCACAGCCCCGACGCAGCAGCTCACCTAAACTTTCAACCTTCCAAATTCTGGCAGTTTTGTCATCTGAAGCCGTGGCCAGCCTCTTTCCATCCGGGCTGAAGGCTACACTTGATACCCAGTCTTGATGCCCGGTGAATACGGCTAATGGATTGCCCTGGTTGTCCCAAATTCTGGCGGTGTTGTCGAATGAACCAGTGGCCAGCTTCTGTCCATCCGGGCTGAAGGCTGCACTTAATAGCCTTTCCTGATGCCCGGTGAGTAGGGCGATTTGATTGCCCTGGTTGTCCCAAATTCTGGCAGTGTTGTCAACTGAAGCCGTGGCCAGCCTCTGTCCATCCGGGCTGAAGGCTACACTATTTACCCTGGACTGATGCCCCTTGAGCACGGCGATTTGATTGCCCTGGTTGTCCCAAATTCTGGCAGTGCCGTCAACTGAAGCAGTGGCCAGCCTCTGTCCATCCGGGCTGAAGGCTACACTCGTTAACCAGTTCTGATGCCCGGTAAGCACAGCTAATTGATTGCCCTGGTTGTCCCAAATTGTGGCGGTGTTGTCATCTGAAGCCGTGGCCAGTGTCTTTCCATCCGGGCTGAAGGCTACACTATTTAACGAGTTCTGAGGCCCTGTGAGCACGGCGATTTGATTGCCCTGGTTGTCCCAAATTCTGGCAGTGTTGTCCCTTGAAGCAGTGGCCAGCCTCTGTCCATCGGGGCTGAAGGCTACACTCCATACCCTGGACTGATGCCCTGTGAGCACGGCGATTTCATTGCCCTGGTTGTCCCAAATTCTGGCAGTTTTGTCGGATGAAGCAGTGGCCAGCCTCTGTCCATCGGGGCTGAAGGCTACACTATTTACCCTGTCCTGATGGGCGGTGACCACAGTTAATTCATGTCCCTGTAAGTCCCAAATTATGACGGTTTTGTTGAATGAAGCAGTGGCCAGTGTCTTTCCATCCGGGCTGAAGGCTACACTATTTACCCAGAACTGATGCCCCTTGAGCACGGCGATTTCATTGCCCTGGTTGTCCCAAATTCTGGCGGTGTTGTCCCTTGAACCAGTGGCCAGCCTCTGTCCATCCAAGCTGAAGGCTATACTATTTACCCTGAACTGATGGCCGGTGAGCAGGGCGATTTCATTGCCCTGGTTGTCCCAAATTCTAGCAGTTTTGTCATCTGAACCAGTGGCCAGCCTCTGTCCATCCGGGCTGAAGGCTACACTCCATACCGAGTCCTGATGGCCGGTGAGCACGGCGATTTGATTGCCCTGGTTGTCCCAAATTCTGGCAGTTTTGTCATCTGAAACAGTGGCCAGCTTCTGTCCATCCGGGCTGAAGGCTACACTATTTACCCTGGACTGATGTCCGGTGAGCAGGGCGATTTGATTGCCCTGTAAGTCCCAAATTCTGGCAGTTTTGTCATCTGAAGCAGTGGCCAGCCTCTGTCCATCCGGGCTGAAGGCTACACTCCATACCACATCCTGATGCCCTCTGAGCACAGATATTTCATGGCCCTGGTTGTCCCAAATTCTGGCAGTTTTGTCATCTGAAGCAGTGGCCAGCTTCTGTCCATCCGGGCTGAAGGCTATACTCCATACCGAGTCCTGATGCCCGGTGATCACGGCGATTTGATTGCCCTGGTTGTCCCAAATTCTGGCAGTTTTGTCATCTGAAGCAGTGGCCAGCCTCTGTCCATCCGGGCTGAAGGCTACACTCCATACCGAGTCCTGATGCCCGGTGAGCACAGCCCCTGTTCGGAATTTACTAATACTTTGCTGGAGAGCATATAGAGGACTAGTAGCAGGATAGTCATCCAGGGGGCGACCATCTGTTACTATATTAAATAGATCTTGCCCATTCTCCATGGCCTGGTACAAAAGCGTTTCCCCTGTTGTACTGGGGCCGTAGTAAACATTATTATCCGGTAACTGTCGTAAAATACTGAGGGCTTTCCGTTCTAGTCGTGTCAATAATTTGGCTTCTGCTAGCAACGCTTCCGCTTCCTGTTTAGCCTTAGCTAATATCTCACTAGCCTCTTTCTCAGCAGCCAAAGCCTTTTGGACTTCTCCCTTATCTAAAACCTGACTAGCTCTTAAGAACTGGGAATCCAAATCACTTAAGGCTTTTCCCCTAGACCATTGTTCCGCCTGGTCTAATGCTCCCCCCCGCAACAATCGAGACTCATCCTTAAACCTAGAATCAACCCAAGCGGTAAACGCTTCAGAGTAGGGGCGTAGTCTAGCTAATTCTTGATTGACCCAATTGGAATTGAAAACCTCCCCATAAATCCGGTTGTTAACCTCTAAACAACCCTGGCGCTCAACCACCAGCCCCGATAACCTTAATTCCGTCTGTTCCTGACTACCATCAGCAGCTATACACCCTTGCTCCAACACTTGCTGATACAAACCCAACAGCATCCCAGCCCGTTGCTCTTTTCTGAGAATGCGATCGCGTATAGTCTTCAAATGCTCCTGTTCATCCTGGGCTTCCCAATTGTTAATGATCTTGCTACGCACGATCTGGTCTAGGGAAAGACTATTACCCGATTCCCAGGTCTGCACTACCAAACGACACACGCGCTGAGTCAGAAACGGTTGTCCTCCCGTCCAGTTTACTATTTCACCCAACACCTGTTCAGGATTATTAACCTTACCTACCAAACCTGGAACCAACGGCCCTTTAGCCTCCTCAAAGGTAAACCCAGTTAATTGAATATCCTGACCAATATTAAACGGAGTGCGCTGTTTATCCTGAATTAAATCTGCAGCAGTTGCCACCCCCAGCAAACAAAAGGTGAGACGATTGTAAGCTGGCGTTTCAGCTCGTTGATTGTAACAGGCTCTAATTAAGGCAAAGAAATCATCTTTAAACCTAACTTTAATAATACTATCAATTTCATCCAGAAAAATAACAATATTTCCCGGAATACTGCTTAATACGATCTGCTCAATAAACTTACTTAAGCACAACACCGGAGAGATTTGAGCACGCTCGTCTAACCAACTGTCTTCATCAAATTTTCCGAAAAGCTCGAAATCATCCACCAATAACATAATCAAACTTTCATACCACATCGACACCGTGATATCTTCTTTACCAATCACGGTCAGATCGATAGACGCGCAAGCAAATCCCTCTTCTTTCAAGCGTTTTATCGTTCTTACCCGCAAACTAGACTTACCCATCTGTCGGGAATTCAGCACATAACAAAACTCCCCAGCCATCAATGCCTGAAAAAGCTCGTCATCCGCTTGTCTGGTCACATAAGTGGGTTCATCCTGAGGTAAACTACCTCCTACTTTGTAGATTGTTGATTGTTGATTGGTCATGGTTGGAAAGGGAACAGGGAATAGTTGCGTAGGGTGCGTTAGGGACGGACTCACCATCATTTTCCGCCTCAAAGCCAGGGTTGGAAAAGTCCGTCCCGTAACGCACCATTGGGTCAAACAGTTGCGTAGGGTGCGTTAGGGACGGACTCACCATTATTTTCCGCCTCAAAGCGAGGCTTAGAAAAGTCCGTCCCGTAACGCACCATTGGGTCAAACTGATCTGTTGATAATTTTTGATAATAATGATCTGGAGTTGATCATACTTATGAGGTATAGTTAAGTTTCTTATGCAAACGATATCTAGTGGTGCGTTACGGTACGGGGTTTTTCAACCAGACCCAAACCGGTGTCAAACTAGGTCTAGCCCGTCCCTAACGCACCCTACCCCTGCTTAATGCGATCGCTAAAATACAGACGATACAAATTAGATATCAAACTACAATCATTACCATAGCGTTGCACCAGACCCATACTTTCCAACTTGCGAGTAATAGTAGCATCCAGGCGCACGGGTTTAGTGGTACTAACTAATAATTTAACAGCGTCCAGTAATTCGGGATGCTCTTGAATACTAGTTAACAGTTCACGGAGATGACTGCCATAAATTCCGGCTTCTGTGGGGGCATTAGCCAAAAGGGTATCCAGTGTGTTGTCTCCTGCTTGGTGATTCTTGAGATAATCAAAAGCTTGGGACAATAAATAAGGATGTCCCCCCACCATTGCCATTAGTTGCGTTACTGAATCCCCAGACAAATTCAACCCATAAGCCTCAGCAAAGCTATTAACCTGCTGTTCATTAAACTCTAGTAACTCTATCTGTAATCCCACATTAAACGGCGACTGTTCGGTAGGTAAGCTAACGTAAACTTCCGTAGCATAAACCACAATCAATCGTAGTTTTTTCCAAACCTCTTTACTCTTAGCATCTTCATGCCAACTGCGCAGCAAAGTCAGAAACCCTTCAGCCACATCTTGATGAGAAAAGACTTGCTCTACTTCATCCAAACACAAAACTACCGGAGTATCTAAAGACTTTAATAAATACTGCTCTAAGTATCGTTTGCAGTTTACCTTGCTGGGTAAACGCTTTTTCCAATAACTGTCTAAGTTATCCGACAATCCTAAGTTATCAGCAACTCGTACACAAAAGGACTGTAAAAAGCTATCTAAATTATTTAAAGGTAGCTCATTCATATTTAAATACACCTGAGCATAACCCTGTTTTTCACCATGGGCGATAATCTGATGACTTAGTAACGTTTTGCCCATCAGTTTCGGTGCTTTAATCCGAATTAACGCTCCCGGTTTGACAATTTCCTGATCACAACGAGCTTCAATAGGTGGGCGCTCAATATATATCTCTTGAGTTGCTCTAGGGCGAAGGGATAAGTTGCAATCATTTAATACTTGATCAGCCACTAACTCTGGCTTATAGGTATTAACGATTTCAACTAACTCACAACGACAATTAAAACCATTAGCTTCAATATCAAAATCTTTATAGATTTTAGAAATATGCTTTCTTACCGTAGATATATCATAGACTTTCAGCACCTTTTCTCTGATTTCTTGATCTGTCTTGCCACCAACCACCGCCTCCAACACTTGTCGCCTTTTCCAGGGCATGGTCTTGAATTTTTCCTCGAAGGCTTCTTTACTAATCATAAGCGATCGCTACTTGTGCCTTAGCTAGTCCTATAGTTAGTTTAGAGTATTATTCATTAGTTGAGCCAGATTGAGACAACAAGTTCACAACGTTTGTGTAGCTGTGAAAAAATAATCACAAATATATTCTTCGACCGTCACCAATGTGAAGTGCCATGAAGTAACCTGAAGTTTGTTTGTAAGCTATCAGCTTAAGCGCTACGCGCACGCTACTTGAGGTGCCATCAGCTATCAGCCATCAGTTATTAGCTATCAGTTATCAGCCATTCCCGTAGCGTGGCCTTTAGCCAAGGCTGAGCACTGACCGCTGACCGCTGACTGCTTACCAATAAAAAAAAATCGGTCAAGGTTTGGTTAACCAATGCTTGACCGAATTCTATAATATAAACCACTACAATTAAAGCTTAGCTTATCAGCTATCAGCTATCAGCTATCAGCTATCAGCTGATTAGCTATCAGCTATCAGCTTAAGCGCTACGCGCACGCTACGCGAACAGTTATCAGCAAAAGGCTGACCGCTGACCGCTGACCACTGACCGCTGACGGCTGACGGCTGACCACTGACTACTGACCACTTACCTCAGCAACTGATCCAAAACAACAACATTCCAACTCAGTAAACTAACCTCCACAAAACAAATTGCACTCATAGTCGCCAGGGCGTCAAAACCCTGGCAAATTACTATCCTAGTCTACGTAAAAATAGCGAATCAAAAAAGTCATAATCTCATCAGGCTTCCCCGTAGGCTCGGGAGTGCTCCACTCGTTGGGATAGGCGTATTTAAGGCCATAAAGGGCAATAAGCGATGCAGCGCGGTCTTGGGGGTTCCCCCCATGAGCGACTGCATCAAGACATTGTCTTCCAAACTTTTTCAGGAGAACCGATCAAGATCAGCTTGACTTTCTTAGGTTTGCGACCAGGGTTTTCTGGGGTGTTATTTTCATTCGAGTTAGGTGGAATGTTCTTGGTCATGAATCGTGACTCCTGTAAATGGTTCATACTATTAATATATTTATAAGTTAATCATTTGTCAAGGGATTTAGAATTTTTTGATTATTACGAAATATGGAGATTGTGGAGAGTAAAATTAATCGTATTGTGGGCAGTAAAATTAATCGTAGGGTGGGCAGTGCTTCCTAGAAAATTTCAAGGTTGTATAAAGTGAAATCGGCACTGCCCACCAACAGAAAATAAATTAAAATAAATTGTAAAATAGAGTAAAATTAATCGTAGGGTGGGCAGTGCTTCCTAGAAAATTTTAAGGTTGTATAAAGTGAAATCGGCACTGCCCACCAACAGAAAATTAATGAAAATAAATTGTAAAATAGAGTAAAATTAATCGTAGGGTGGGCAGTGCTTCCTAGAAAATTTCAAGGTTGTATAAAGTGAAATCGGCACTGCCCACCAACAGAAAATTAATTGTATTGTGGGCAGTAAAAATAATCGTAGGGTGGGCAGTGATTCCTAGAAAATTTCAAGGTTGTATAAAGTGAAATCGGCACTGCCCACCAACAGAAAATTAATTGTATTGTGGGCAGTAAAAATAATCGTAGGGTGGGCAGTGATTCCTAGAAAATTTCAAGGTTGTATAAAGTGAAATCGGCACTGCCCACCAACAGAAAATTAATTGTATTGTGGGCAGTAAAAATAATCGTAGGGTGGGCAGTGATTCCTAGGATTTTTCCAGCTTGTAGTCAGTTAAATCGGCACTGCCCACCAACAGAAAATTCATGGTAAAATATAATAAAATTAATCGTATTGTGGGCAGTAATAATACCAATTCCAAAGCTTACCATCGGGATGATACTCACTGCCCACCCTACATCAACTGCTCCCTGTTCCCTGCTCCCTGCTCCCTACTCCCTAAAACCCAAGACTTTATACCTAAACGAATTGAAAACTGCTGTAATGAAACAAACCCACTATCTAACCACAACCGTTCAACAAGGCAACCGCCTTGAGATTTCCCTTCCCAATTTACCGGTAGGACAAACCATAGAAGTGATTTTAATCGTACCTGAAACCGCACAAAATAATTCAATGGAACGCCAAGCTTTTCAACAACTTCCCCTAGAAGAACGTCGTCGCATTTTAGCCCAACAAGCAGAAGCCATGAAAGACTATTATCAAGAAAATCAAGAATGGAAAGATTGGATAAATTTTGATAACGAGTAAATCTATATTGTTTAATTCGGTTAGTATAAATTCCTGGGTTTTAGGGAACAGGGAACAGGGAACAGGGAATAGGGAATAGTAAAAAAAATCTGTGTATCTGATAGGTAAGTATTCAGAATTCAGCTTTTGAATAATACCTGTTTTATTCAAAATAAAATTAATCGTATTGTGGGCAGTAAAATTAATCGTAGAATCGTAGGGTGGGCAGTGCTTCCTAGAAATTTTCCAGCTTGTAGTCAGTTAAATCGGCACTGCCCACCAACAGAAAATTAATCGTAAAAATAATCGTAGGGTGGGCAGTGATTCCTAGAAATTTTCCAGCTTGTAGTCAGTTAAATCGGCACTGCCCACCAACAGAAAATTAATCGTAAAAATAATCGTAGGGTGGGCAGTGCTTCCTAGAAATTTTCCAGCTTGTATAAAGTTAAATCGGCACTGCCCACCAACAGAAAATTCATGGTAAAATATAATAAAATTAATCGTAAGGTGGGCAGTAATAATACCAATTCCAAAGCTTACCATCCGGATGATACTTACTGCCCACCCTACATCAACTGTTCCCTGTTCCCTTTGCTAGCAATCCTCAGCTCGCCTTTAGTTGCAACTGATGCATATGATCAAACAACTTCCAGCAATACTCCTCAGATAGCCCACAGGTAACAGCACCCCGGAGTACCACATGGAAATACCAATCATTAGGAGCCATTTCCTGATCTAACTTATTGACCACCACATAAGTCCGAACGCCCTGATACAACTTATTTTGACAGTGGACATTTACCATTTCCTGTCGGTAGCCACCGCGAGGCACTTCTTCCCGCAGATCCAAAGCTTCACTCACCCGCCAAGGTAAATGATACAAAACTCCTTCAACCCTTGACCCAGGAGTTTTCACCACATCCAGCGTCCCACAATTACGACGTCGAGATTTGCGATAAAAACCAATATGATAATCCTTGAGAGTAGCAGTACCAATCACAAAATTATGAGTATCTTCCCCAAGCGATCGCTTTAAATCTACTGGACACATACAAGAGCCATAAGCAAAATAGTAAAAGCCTGACTCTGTGTGACGTTGGTGTTTTCTGTCAGTGTTTAGCTCGGCAGCTGACATACGCAATACTATTTCCTAACTTATACCTAGACCTTGGCAAATAAAAACTTATTTTATCAAAAACGTTTCAGCAAAAAAAAATCCCACCGTTTAAACCAGTGGGACAATTATTGAATATTGAAAGGCAAAGTATGCAGAGGTTTAAACTTTAAGATATTAGATATAGCGTTTCTAGAATTTATGAGGTACGCTTCTCAACCTCAAAGTCCCCCTTATTAAGGGGGATTTAGGGGGATCAAGTTGTACCTCATGGGTATAAGACTTGCTATAATTCCA
>NZ_JAAHFZ010000013.1:82544-95405 GCF_010672795.1 Moorena sp. SIO1G6 | reverse complement strand
TAAGATATTAGATATAGCGTTTCTAGAATTTATGAGGTACGCTTCTCAACCTCAAAGTCCCCCTTATTAAGGGGGATTTAGGGGGATCAAGTTGTACCTCATGGGTATAAGACTTGCTATAATTCCATAACAATTTGAGATCAGACCCCTGCTCTAGATCCTATCGATAACTCAGGATCATTACCCAACTTACCGTTCTGCATGGCTGAATACAGTCGGTTCAGCGCATTCACATAGGCCTGTGCTGAAGCCACAATAATATCCGTACTGGCAGCATAACCCGAATAGACCCGTTCATCGTGCCGCAAACGAATAGTCACTTCCCCAAGAGCATCAATTCCTGCCGTTACCGATTGCACCGAAAACTCAATCAGTAAGATATTAGATATAGCGTTTCTAGAATTTATGAGGTACGCTTCTCAACCTCAAAGTCCCCCTTATTAAGGGGGATTTAGGGGGATCAAGTTGTACCTCATGGGTATAAGACTTGCTATAATTCCATAACAATTTGAGATCAGACCCCTGCTCTAGATCCTATCGATAACTCAGGATCATTACCCAACTTACCGTTCTGCATGGCTGAATACAGTCGGTTCAGCGCATTCACATAGGCCTGTGCTGAAGCCACAATAATATCCGTACTGGCAGCATAACCCGAATAGACCCGTTCATCGTGCCGCAAACGAATAGTCACTTCCCCAAGAGCATCAATTCCTGCCGTTACCGATTGCACCGAAAACTCAATCAGTTCATTAGGCACTTTCACCACCCGATTAATGGCCTTGTACACCGCATCCACCGGACCAGTACCAATAGCAGCATCACTAAGTTCTTCACCGGTAGGTGTTCGCAGGGTAATCGTAGCCGTAGGACTAGAATTATCCCCACAGGACACCTGCACCAACTCTAAATGGAACACTTCCGGTGCCTGATAAACTTCATCATTAACAATAGCTTCTAAATCCCAATCCGTAATCTCCTTCTTCTTATCCGCCACCTCTTTAAACCGAACAAACGACTTATTCAGGTCATTGTCGGACAACTCATAGCCCAACTCCTTGAGGCGAGAACGGAAAGCATTGCGACCGGATAGTTTACCCAGTATTATCTGATTTTCCTTTAACCCAATCGACTCCGCATCCATGATTTCATAGGTCAGCTTGTGCTTAAGCACCCCATCCTGGTGAATACCAGACTCATGAGCAAAAGCATTCGAGCCCACGATCGCCTTATTCGGTTGTACCAACATCCCGGTAAGACTCGAAACCAGACGGGATGTCTTGTAAATCTGACGAGTATCAATAGTGCTTAGGGGTTCCTTCGACTCTGGGGGGCGTCCGAAGAAAGGATTAAAATACTGACGGCGGACATGTAATGCCATTACCAACTCTTCCAAAGCCGCATTACCAGCCCGTTCTCCAATACCATTAATCGTGCATTCCAGTTGCCGGGCTCCATTTTTCACTGCTTCCAGGAAATTAGCCACTGCCAGACCTAAATCATTATGACCATGGACAGAAATAATTGCCCGGTCAATATTGGGAACATTTTCCTTAATCCCACGAATCAAGCCACCAAATTCGCTTGGGGTAGTGTAACCTACAGTATCAGGAATATTAACCGTAGTAGCCCCCGCATCGATTACCCGTTCCAGGACTTGGTAGAGATACTCGGGATCGCTGCGCCCTGCATCCTCCGGGGAAAATTCCACATCATCCACAAAAGACTTCGCATAAGCCACCATTTCTGGAGCAATCTCTAACACTTCCTTTCTAGTCTTCTTCAGTTTGTACTCCAGATGAATATCCGAAGTAGCAATGAAAGTGTGAATACGGGCATTAGCTGCCGGTTTGAGGGCATTCGCCGCCGCCTTGATATCATCACGACTTGCCCGTGCTAGACCACAAATAGTTGGTCCAGATTCTATGCCCACGGCTTGAGCAATTTTTTGCACCGCCTCAAAATCACCAGGACTAGCGTAGGGAAAGCCTGCTTCAATCACATCTACTCTCAATCGTGCCAGTTGGTGAGCAATAATCAGCTTCTCATCCACATTGAGGGTTGCTCCAGGAGATTGTTCCCCATCCCGGAGGGTAGTGTCAAAAATGATAATGCGCTCTGATTGAGGTTGCTGGTTCATAACTAACTCGATTGGTTGATAGTCAGTGATTTGAAGAGAACGGTCGTCAGCCAACTAGATCGAAAGTTTGCTTCATATATAATTATAACTATGAATCAATTTTTTCAATTTGATCACGGACATCATTTAAATCAATATAACGGTCAGTGGCATTCCTCAGTTCCCTAGCAATCATCCCTTCTGTGGAAACCACCGTAATATGGGTATTTTTAGAGCGCAGTAATTCAATGGCTCTTTCAAAATCCCCATCTCCACTAAACAAGATCACTTTGTCATACTGTTCCACAGTATTAAACATATCCACAACAATTTCTATATCTAAATTAGCCTTTTGTGAATAGCGACCAGAGTTATCATCATAATATTCCTTTAAAATTTTAGTACGAACGGTGTATCCTAGACTAATTAGAGCATCTCGGAACCCCCGCTGGTCTTGAGGATCTTTGAGTCCGGTGTACCAAAATGCATTAACTAGAGTAATACCAGGCTCGTTTTTAAAATAGTCCAAAACCCGCCTAGGATCAAAAAACCACCCATTCTTTTGTTGGGCGTAAAACATATTATTGCCGTCTACAAAAATAGACATACGTTTCAGTGGACAATGCATATTTACTTAAACCTAACAATTTTCTATATAATCTTTAAGATAATTTTTTATTCTAGCAGTTTTTAGCTAGTAAATTAGTAATTACCTAAGACTTAACTAGTTAGTGGGTAAGCACTCAGCTATCAGCTATCAGCTATCAGTTTATGGGCGCTTGGGCAAGCTACACCGAACAGCTTTTGAATAAAACAGGTAAGCATTCGTTTAATCTGAGTAAAGTCACAGGCATTAAGCCTGTGCCACAAAGCTGAATGCTGACGGCTGACGGCTGAATGCTTACGTTAGTGGTAATTAGTGATTTGATTACTACTGATAGTGATGAGTGATCTGTACTTACCTCGTGAAAGAGTAAGCAATAGGGGGATAATTTCCGGATTTTGAGGATAGGATGCCAAATTTTCCCTCCTCTCCAGTTAAGTTATAGGGAGAAGGGGACCAACTCAGATCGAAACAATCAGGAGTATCAAAGGGGTGGTAGTTTAACGGGATTGGCAAGCTTTTGCGCAAGCAACACACTTAACCTGTTGCTTGCTTTGAGTAGTGCCACAGTTCCTCAAAGCTTTCAGCGTCAACGGGTGGGTAAAATTATAGATAAGAGCACCAGTCACTCCAACTCCCAGCATAGAGCTTGCCAGTGTTCATTCCTGCCAATGCTAGGGAGAAGAGATTGACACAAGCGGTTACACCAGAACCACAATAAACCAGAATTTCTTGTTTGTTCTCCAGCTCAGTCCAGCGCTCTTGTTGCAATGTTAATGGTTGCAAATAACCATTGGTGTCCGTCACACCATGCCAAGGGTAGTTGAGGGCACCGGGAATGTGACCGGCAACAGGGTCAATCGGTTCTCGTTTACCTAAATAGCGTACGCTTTCCCTAGAATCTACCAACGCCACCTCTGGCAAATCTTTACGTACTTTCACACTATTAATATCCACCACCGAATCAGAGCGCAACTGCTCTACAAAGATTCCTGGTTTTGTGGTAGGCTCTTGATCAGTTACTGGATACCCTTGGGAATGCCATCCTGTCCAACCCCCATCCAGCAACGCCACTTGGTCGTGTCCCAAGTAGCGCAGCAGCCACCACAAGCGGGCTGCAAAGGCACAACGGGAATCATCATAGGCAATCACTAGGGTTTTTCGGAAATTAACACCAATCCCTGCTAATTTTTGAGCTAACTTCCGAGGTTCAGGCAAAGGATGACGCCCACCATGACGCTCTACTGGTCTCGAAAGGTCCTTATTCAAATCGAGATAGTGAGCGCCCGGGATATGGCTAACTTTATACTGCTCATAGCCCAGGTCTGGATCAGATAGAGCAAAACGGCAATCGACAATTACGATGTCGGGATCATCAAGATGCTCACTCAGATACTGAGCAGAAACTATAAAAGGTTGTTCCGTCATGTGACATCACGGATTATAAATTTTAGTATTGATTTAGGACGAATAAGCTTTAGCGATATCAAGTGAGTCCGACGATTTAGCCTCCTAGGACTCTGTTCAAACAAAACTAATTAACGTTTGCTTGTTTGGTTGAGATTTGAACTTCCCCAACCGTCTTGGATGGGGATTCCCAGGCACAACCAAATAGATTGTTATCTCCTAGGGCGTAACTTTCCCCCGCACCGGGGGTAGCTGAGTAAGGTCAATTCCCAGTTTTTTAAGACCTTTCTCTTTTATTTTAACACTATTTGAAAGTAAAAATTCATCCCCAAACTATTCGTCAAGGGGTATTCTTTTCCCTCTCAAACTCTCCCTTTTGATAAGTTGGTAGTGCTTCCTTTAGAGGGATGAAAACCCCCAGCCATCCGCTGTCAGATTTTCATCCCTGTTTATCCCGCTGTTTGCGGCGGCGATCGCGCCACTCAGCAGCAGTTAGATAAATGATTCCTCCGCTGACCACCACTAATAATCCAGCGGCAGCAAAGAACAACATAGTGATTACGGGATTTTCCACGATACTGTTAAAACCCGTTACGACCCCAGACAACCATTGAGATTGACCAAGTGAACAAAACCAGTACAGAAACCCAGCCTAGTGTCAGAATATCCATAGCAATATATAAAAAAATTACTCAATAACTCCAAATCTTATAATAGTTCAATTTGAGACAGCCACCTCCTGCAGAAGTGGAATTCATTTGGGAATTATCTGGTTATGGGGTTAGCCCCCTGGTCTTTGAGCAAAGCTGATCATCCAGAGTCTGGCTAGGTTTCAGGTCAAGAGTATTTTAGCTGCACAGGGGGATAGTGTGACACTTACAAAACTGTCCACAGATTACTTCAAGAAAACTTGTGATGAACACCAGGTGATCAGATTCGACCTTATGGCCAAGTTTGTAATATATCTGTATCATTGTGTAATATATAAAAAAAATAAATAATTTATTGTTATGCCTTACGAAAAACTAGACATCTCCACCCCAAAACCTGTGCTGTCTTGGGCGAATCACTCCCTAGCTGCTCAGGAAACCCAAATGGCGAAAAATGTTGCGTCTCTGCCATTTGTGTTTAAGCACGTCGCATTAATGCCAGACGTTCACCTAGGTAAAGGCTCATTGGTTGGCTCTGTAATTGCCACCAAAGATGCCATCCTGCCAGCAGCTGTCGGGGTAGATATTGGTTGTTTTACAGGTGATACCCTCGTTCCCTTGGTTGATGGCAAATCTTACTCACTCCAAGCACTAGCCAAAGGAGAGCGAGAAATTATTGTCTACTCCTGCACACAAACCGGAAAAATCGTCGCGGCTAAGGCTACAGCAAAATTAACCCGCCGTAACCAACTACTCTTAAAGGTCGTTCTCGACAACTCAGAAGAAATTAAATGTACTCCCGATCATCGATTCATGCTCAGGGATGGTAGTTACCGGGAAGCCCGTGACCTCGAACCAGGGACATCCTTGATGCCTTTCTACTCCCAAACCGATAAAGATGGTTACACCTTAATCCAGCAACCCGATTCTGGAAGATGGCAAAAGGCAGATGGGATTATCCCTCCCTCTGATATCCCTTCCTCTGAATGGTTAGAATCTCAATTGTCAGGAACAGTACCATCTTTTCCAGGTCACAGAACAGTCATTGACCACCATATTGATCACCATAACCTTGCTCGTGCCGAGCATCGAAGCTCAAATCTGGTAGGGGGGGCAAATCACAAAGTCGTCAATATCTTACCACTTCAGGAAAAACAAGATGTCTACTGCCTAACGGTTCCAGAGTATCACAACTTTGCCCTGACCGCTGGTGTGTTTGTTCACAACTGTGGCATGTCTGCCATTAAAACCCCTTTTGTGGCAGACCAATTGGAGGGCAAGCTCAAGAAGATTCGCTTGGACATTGAAGCAGCTATTCCCGTTGGCTTTGAGCAAAACACAGATATCGAGAAAGCAGTGGTAAACTGGCAAGGCTGGCGTGATTTTAAGGAACTTCATCCAGGTGTGCAACGGCTAGATGGAAAATCCATGAAACAGCTGGGTTCCCTTGGAGGTGGCAATCATTTCATTGAATTGTGTCTTGATACCGACAATCAAGTGTGGCTGATGCTACACTCTGGTTCACGGCATATTGGTAATCAGCTAGCTAAGTGCCACATTAAGACCGCTAAAGAATTAGCAAAGCTAGCACATACAACCCTTCCTGACCGAGATTTAGCATACTTTGTCGCAGGAACCCCTGAATTTGCTGCCTACTGGCGGGATTTGCAATGGGCGCAAAACTATGCCCGTTACAATCGCGATATCATGATGGCTCGCTTCAAGGGAATTGTAGAGAAACATCTGGCTGGTGGTAAGTCCTTCAAGCCCTTGTTGTCAGTTAACTGCCATCACAACTATGCCGAAAAAGAAGTGCATTTCTCCGAAGAGGTTTATGTTACTCGAAAAGGAGCAGTGCGAGCTCGTACCGACGACTATGGTATCATCCCTGGGTCCATGGGGGCAAAGTCTTTCATTGTTAAGGGTAAAGGCAATCATGACAGCTACTGCAGCTGTGCTCATGGTGCTGGTCGTTTGATGTCTCGCAGCAAAGCAAAAAAGCAGTTCACCGTTGATGATTTAGTTGAGCAAACTAAAGGTGTTGAGTGCCGTAAAGATAAGGACGTTATCGATGAAATCCCAGGTGCTTATAAGCCAATTGATCAGGTGATGGCTAATCAGTCAGATCTAGTTGAGGTAGTGGCAACTCTGAAGCAGGTTGTTTGTGTTAAGGGTTGAAAACTATCAAAACTGAATCGAATCATTAAACTGTTAACCATTAGACAAAATGCAACAGAAACGTTTAGGTTTATGTTGCATTTTGCCTGTTGTAATCTCAAAAAAAAATGTAAGTATTCAGCTATCAGCTATCAGCTATCAGCTATCAGCTATCAGCTAATGCGCACGCTACTTGAGGTGCTACAGATGGTGCTTTTGAATAAGCGATGCAGAGGTGCGACCCGTGGCGAATTTAATTACGGGTCAAACGCACCATTACGGTCTTGGGGAGGCAGAGGTGCGACCCGTGGCGAATTTAATTCGCCTACGGAAAACTCACCATTACGGTCTTGGGGGTTCCCCCCATGACCGCGCTGCCGTGGTTTCCCCCGGAGACAAAACCTTAGATAGGGTCGCCTTTATAGTTAGCAGGTTATGCAGAAAAGGGTTAAATATTTTTTAATAAGGCGACCCTATCTTACGGTAAATTCAAACCACTCGCGCTTGGGATCAAGACAACAGGTAAGCATTGGAATAATGCTGAGTTACTTTAGCTGACGGCTGACGGCTGACGGCTGACGGCTGACGGCTGAATGCTTACAAAAAAATAGATATCTACAGACATCAGCCATTGTGGTTAACGTTTATTACGCAATTCAACACATCGGTAATACGACACCACCATTAACGGTTACAATTACCTTAGGATTTAGAGCGAGATTTTATGGTGAGAATCACCAAATCTACCTCCCGGTCAACCCTTAAGTGAATCTGATAGTTTTTTTGTTCCGTGATTAATAAATTTTTCTGGTTTTCACTAAGTTCTTTCAACCCATAGTTAATCCAAGCCATACCATTTTCCCATTCCGGTGATACTACCCTAATGAATAATCCTAAGAGTAAAGCAGATTGGCTTTCATGAGAGTATTTATAGGGAATTTTAGTGGCGATCGAGGCTTGAGTTATATTGTTAACATTTCCCAGGATATTAATTAATACTGTGTCCCCCGTATTTAGGCCGATAAAATTAATTTTATTGTGAATATTTTCTACCTGGTTAAATGTAAAACCAATGGCTTCAAAGCCAGGCTTAATATTGTCTATACCTATCCCTATCCCTAGTCCACTTTCTTCATAGTCAGTTATAATAGGTAGGATTAGTTTATTGAGCAGTGAAGCTTTATATACTAGTTGTTCAGAACTAGTAGAAGTAACACTTGATAATGAGTTTTTTGGTTCTGACGTGTCTTTGAACCAACTAATCAGTGATTCTATTGGATTTACAATAATTGTTGATGAATCTGTCAATCTAAAATTGTTGTTTTCGATTAACAGGCTGATTCCCCCTAGGATAATTACTAGAGAAGGTAACAGGCAAAAAGTATTAATAATGAACGATTGTCCATTGAACCAATTTTTAGAATACTGTTCTTTAGTCATTTCCTGCCAAGCTCAAAGTCGCCAAGGGTGGATATTTTATTATGAATAGACATAGGGGGAAAAATGATTCTGGAAGCGTTACCCCACTTAACCTTAAACCTAATTTCAACGCCTATGTCTAAGGTCGGAGAGAGATAGTTATTCGGGTATATATCATCGGTACATGATAATTGGTAATTGCCAATTTACAATTGAGTATCATACTATTGCTGCTGTTAAACACCACTTGTAGATCGCAATTACCTATTACCTATTACCTATTACCTATTACCTATTACCTATTACCCTAGACCTATTAACAGAAACTCATCTCTATCAACATGCATAGAAAATTAGTATTCTGGTTGAGATGTTTTTGAGGTCAATCACGAAGTTTTATCACACATTGTGAAAATCTTGGGAAGGCTATCCTCAGTCTTGTATAGTAAATATCCCCCAAAATGTTAAATTTTGGTGAAAAACACTTGGTGAAGAACACTTTGAGGTGCGACCCAAGGCCGGGGAACCCGGCCTAGGAGGCGCGCACCTTAAGTGTCTTGCTATACAAAAGGAATGGCAAGCACTCACCTTCGGTCTCACGGGACTTGTGAAAACTTAACGTTTCCACAAATAAGGTAAAAACTTTAACGAGTAAAGTTTAAGTTAAAAGGTACTACTGACAGAACCTTCCTTTTCCCCTGACCTCAGCGATGCAGCGCGGTCTTGGGGAGGCAGAGGTGCGACCCGTGGCGAATTTAATTACGGGTCAAACGCACCATTACGGTCTTGGGGGTTCCCCCCACTCGCTATTGCCGTGGTTTCCCCCACTCGCTATTGCATCAAGACAGGGAAAAAATGAGGGGTTACACCCTTCATATTAACAAATTTAACAGATTCCTGTAAATCCCTGTCTTGTTCTTTACTTGTCTTACAGAGACGCTTCAGGAAAAGCCTAGCAAGTCGGGCTAGTTGATCAGAAAATTTTTTACCCTATTGACCCACTGATACCACGTTGCTTTATTGCCATGCTACTTCCTGGGATTGATCGGGGAGATAGGGAGGATGGGAAAGATGGTAAAATGAGGAGAATGGGACAGGAGAATGGGCAACAGGAAGACTATTTCTTTTTTCCCTTTGCCAACAGTGGCAAGGCAGACAGTATACCTAGGAAACTGAGTGCTAGGAAAAATGGTAAGCGATCGCCTCCTTGCAAAGCTTCCCCCCCAGTTACTCCCAGCCAAGTATAAGCGAGGGTACCAGGAATAATCCCAAAGAAAGTGCCAAGGGTATACTCTACCGAGCTAATCGGGGTTAGACCAAACAAGAAATTCACTACATTAAAAGGAGAAATGGGGGCAAAGCGTACTGCTAAGACAAACATCAGGGGTGTCTGCATCACTGCTTGATTGAAGCTGACCAATGCTTTATGATGCCTGAACTTGTATTCAACCCAATCTCGCAATAGATAACGCGCTACCCAAAATGCTCCCAATGCGCCTAAGGTTGCTCCGATAACAGACCAGAAGGTACCCCAAACTAAACCAAAAACTGTACCACCAGCGATAGTCAGTACTGTGCCAGGAATTCCTAAAACCGTTGCCAGAGCATAAACCAGGATAAATAAACAGATTGCCCAATGGCCTAATTCTTGCAACTGTTGCACTAGAAACCTCTGGTTAAATAAGGCTCTGACAGGAGTCGAGTAACACAATAGGACCAAAATAAATAGCGCGATCGCTAACCAAAGGCTTCGTCTTTTCAGCAATCTGTTCAATCTCATCAATCTTCTACCTTAATCACCTTAAATTGTCAGGACTTAGGGTCAGGACTTACGCAACACTCGACTTTCATTCCCCCTGATATTCGCCCTTATGGTGTAGGGTGCATTATTAACGCACCCGACAAGCAGAGTTATTGCCTAAGTTTTGATTTTTTCCAAAGTAGGGGGGTGGTAGATAGCACCGCTAATACAACTAGTGCTCCGATCAGTTGCCAGGGGGGACTACCGCTGATAGCTTCGAGACCACTGCGACCTAACCAAGCATAGGCAAAGGTAGCCGGGATAATTCCCACTGCGGTCGCAATAACATAGGTGGGTAGAGGAATTGGTGTTAAGCCAAACAAATAGTTCACGGCATTGAATGGAAAAATTGGTGCCAGGCGAATTGAGAGCACAAACCAAAAACCATTTTTCTCAATTCCCTCACTGAGTTGATCAAAACGAGAGTCCTGAAACTGATACTTAACCCAATCACCAGCAACAAAGCGAGCAATCATAAACGCAGCCGTTGCTCCTAAAGTAGCACCAATCACAGTCCACAAAGTACCCAGCATTAGTCCAAACAGAGCACCAGCTGAAAAGGTTAAAATCGCATCAGGAACAGCTAGTACTGTGGCAACAATATAAATTAGAATGTACCCCAGTGGTCCAAAAATACCCATGCTTTCCTGAAGCAATCTCAAATTTTCCAGCTTCAGCCAAGACCCAACGGGCGTAAATAGTAAAATTAAGGCAGCTGTCACCAAAACTATTGCCCCAATCCCTAACCTTAGTCTTAGCTGTATCTTGGACTGGGGCAGATTTTGAGATTTCGAGGATGAAAGGTTCATGAGCTGGTTAAAAAGTAATTGGTAATTGGTTATTTTGAAATAGGGTTATTATTTGAATTAACAACAATTATAAATTAAATTGCCTCCCATAACATATTAGATAACTATATCTAATATGTTATGGACACAATATCGCTATTTGTAACGTCCCAATGATCTAATTTTTATAGATTTTAATCGTCATTTTAAAATGCTCATTAAGTCCTAGAAATTTCCAGGCTTATGAATCTATTAAATCTTAGCTTAATGAGTTTTTACTGAGAATAGCCTTAATCAATAAGGAGCTAGTTTAGTAAATCAGGGAATCAGTGTAAATCCTAGAGATAGAACTTATCCAAAAGTGCAGAAGTCCCTGATAGCAAGTTGCTTTCTGGTGATGTTACTTGCTGATCACAAGCTCATCCCCCTGATCCTCCTCATATCAAGTCCGGTTGAATACTGATCATAAAGGTGCGCTTTCCCCATCTAATTATTAAATTCTTATTAAATTCGCCACGGGTTGCACCTAAAAGTGTGGGATCGGGGAAATGACGAGATAGGCTAGCAATAGAACACATCAATAGGGTATTGTTTTCGCCATATCTACAAGAGAATTTAGATTAATTTTAGAAATAGGGTACCCATATTACAAGTAGAACATGCTACTATTAACTCCGTCTTTACGAGATGGCTATAGACTAGTCATTGTGGGAGGTCTAGCAAATGATCAAGTTTTAGTTTCAAGTTTAACTAGCCGTTTATAGGGAATTAATTGTTTACAAGTTGGGTTGACAAGTCTGGCCAAGCAGGAGTAACTGGGTTGTCTTGATGCTTGTCTTGATGCAAAGCGCGAGTGGGGGGAAGCCCTCAGGTTGGTGCATCGGCGCTATTCGAGGTCTCGGCATCAGCTCCTGGCACGACCCTGGAAACTATGGGCACAGAACTTTTGATTCTACAAGCCCATGACTCTAATCAACCCAAACTGGGCAGTTGATGGATTGCAGTTGATTTGCGATCGCCAAACCAATAGCTAGTAATCCTTCGCTATTTCCAGCTTCTTTTACTAGCTAATACTTTTCGGTAAAATCCAGATTTGATTGACCGAATATTTTTCCTACAAACAGATATTAAAAGTTGAAAACTGGCTCCTAGGGTGCTGCGGAAACCGGCAATTGCTCTCAATCCTGTTTGTGGATTACAATCCCAATTGCATACCCATAACTATTGGGTAAATTCGCGACTTATAGTAAAATAATTTCACCAATCGACTTGCCATCGACTTGCCATCGACTTGTCATTTAACTAGGCAAAGGTCGATCTATGCTGTTGCATTTTCGTCGAAACTATGGAAAACCTTAAGACTACATTCAACAATACAATCAACGTTATCAAAGAAAGGATCTTTGATACCGACTTCAAACTCGCCAACATCCCTCTTTCCACGATAGTTCTTGTGGTGCTCATCCTCATGTTCACCCAGATATTGCGAGGCTTGTTCACTGCCATAATCATTAGCAGAATCGAGCGTCTGACTAGCGGTACAGAAAGCACCCTAGACGATGAGTTCCTTAGGATTATTAGGGCACCATTAGGCTGGCTAATTTGGCTGGCTGGACTATGGGTAGTACAGCTAGTTGTGGCAAGCCATCTTACTCCTGAACAGAATCAGAAAATCCCCGAAATTCTGTTTGTGAGCGCTCTGTTCATTGCCACCTATATTCTTTACCGTGCTGCTCCACTACTGGGGGAGCTTCTAGGGGGATTGGCGGCCAACACTGAAACTGAACTCGACGATTTGTTTGTGCCCTACTTCCCAAGGCTTTTTCAGATATCAGCAGTGCTGATTGCCGCTATTAAAGCCAGTGAGATTTTGTTGGGAGCATCTGCTGGTGCACTGATCGGTCTACTGGGTGGTG
>NZ_JAAHFZ010000013.1:0-82444 GCF_010672795.1 Moorena sp. SIO1G6 | reverse complement strand
GACGATTTGTTTGTGCCCTACTTCCCAAGGCTTTTTCAGATATCAGCAGTGCTGATTGCCGCTATTAAAGCCAGTGAGATTTTGTTGGGAGCATCTGCTGGTGCACTGATCGGTCTACTGGGTGGTGCAGGTGTCGCCTTAGGTTTGTTATTCAAAGACATTATCTATGACTGGTGTTGTACGGTGATTATCTACGCTGATGGTCTCTATAAACCGGGTGACTATGTAATAGTGGACGGAGTAAGTGGTTTTGTTCAGATAGTCAGTATTGGTCTGAGAAGTACAACACTTCTTATTACTGAGTGGGGTTCTATCAAAAAACTTCCCAATTCTAAAATGATTGCTGGAGTTGTGGAAAATTGGTCCCAGAAGACTGGCAAGACCTTTAAGTGGGGCATAAATTTAACTCTGAAAGTTGATGGAACTTCAGCTGATAAAACTACCAGAATTTGTGAGGCTATTAAAGAAAAAATACCGACTATCGATGGCTTGCACAAGCAGAAAATGAAAGTTTTGTTTTCCCACATTGAAGATAATGCTAGGGTAATTAAAATTATAGTATATGTGATTGATACCAACCTCTACACTGCTGCCCAGCAATCCTTGAATATAGCAATATTAGAAATCCTGGAGAAAGAGGAGATTGATCATCTGCATATTGAGCTGGAAAAGCAACTTGAAGACTACAAACAGATGAAGGGAAATTTAGTTAGTGAGGTGATATCTAAATCCTAGCAATCCTTTGAACAAGGGATGCAGCGCTCGTTCCCTTCGAAGCTGCATCGCTTTTAGGCGCGACAATCGCGCAAATTTAATTCTTAATCGGTCAAGGGCACCTTTGAAATTAGGCAAAAATTCTAATAAAATTCCCAGGCCCGGGCCCCGCGCCCGGGTCCCTTCTTTTTTACAAATATGAGATGCACCCAAGATAGTAAACGTTTCAAACTGGCTCCTAGGGTGCTGCGCAGACGGGCAATTGCTCTAAATCATGTTTATTGCATACCTAGCACGCCTAGCACTATTGGGTAAATTGGCAACTTCTAGTAAAATTATTTCACCAATCGATTAGTTATCGACTTGCCATCGACTTGCCATTTAGCTAGGCACAGGTCGATCTCTGCTGTTGTCTTTTCGTCGAAACTATGGAAAACCTTAAAAGTACATTCAACACGACAATCAACCTAATCAAAGCAAGGATCTTTGATACCGACTTCAAGCTCGCCAACATTCCTGTTTCCACGATAGTGATTGTGGTGCTCATCCTCCTCGTCACCCAGATATTGCGAGGCTTGTTCACTTCAATAATCATTGACAGACTCGAGCGTCTGACTAGCCGTACAAAAACCACCCTAGACTATGAGTTAATTAGGATTCTTAAGCAACCATTAGGCTGGCTAATTTGGATCGGTGGACTATGGGTAGTACATCTAGTTGTGGCCACCCATCTTACTCCTGAACAGAATCAGAAAATCCCCGAGATTCTGTTTGTGAGCGCTCTGTTCATTGCTACCTATATTCTTTACCGTGCTGCGCCACTACTGGGGGAGCTTCTAGCCGGATTGGCGGCCAACACTGAAACTGAACTTGACGATTTGTTTGTGCCCTACTTCCCAAGGCTTTTTCAGATATCAGCAGTGCTGATTGCCGCTATTAAAGCCAGTGAGATTTTGTTGGGAGCATCTGCTGGTGCACTGATCGGTCTACTGGGTGGTGCAGGTGTCGCCTTAGGTTTGTTATTCAAAGACATTATCTATGACTGGTGTTGTACGGTGATTATCTACGCTGATGGTCTCTATAAACCCGGTGACTGGGTAGTAGTGGACGGAGTCAATGGTTTTGTTCAGATAGTCAGTATTGGTCTGAGAAGTACAACACTTTGTATTATTGAGTGGGGTTCTGTCAAAAAAGTTCCCAATTCTAAAATGATTGCTGGAGTTGTGGAAAATTGGTCCCAGAAGACTGGTAAGACGTTTGAGTGGGGCATAAATTTAACTCTGAAAGTTGATGGAATTTCAGCTGAGCAAACTTCCCGAATTTGTCAGGCTATTAAAGAACTAATCCCGACTATCGATGGCTTGCACAAGCAAAAAATGAAAGTTTTGTTTTCCCACATTGAAGATAATGCTCGGGTAATTAAAATTATAGTATATGTGATTGATATCAACCTCTACACTGCTGCCCAGCAATCCTTGAATCTAGCCCTATTAGAAATTCTGGAGAAAGAAGAGATTGATCACCTGCATATTGAGCTGGAAAAGCAAATTGAAGACTACAAACAGATGAAGGTAAATTTAGTTAGTGAGGTGATATCTAAATCCTAGCAATCCTTTGCACAAGGGATGCAGCCGATGCAGAAAGCGAACAGGTAAACTCCCCAATTAAGGCGCAACCGTCGCTATTTACGCCGTCTACTAGCTAATACTTTTCGGTCAATCCCCGAGTTGATTGACCGATTTTTTTTTATACAAACAGATATTATACCTTTCAAACTGGGTCATAATTTGCTGCGCAAACGGGCAATTGCTCTAAATCCTGTTTATTGCATACCTAGCAGGATTCGCTAAATTCGCAACTTATAGTAAAATCATTTGAGCAATAGACTGGCCATCGACTGGCCATCGACTTGCCATTTAACTAAGCACAGGTCGATTTCTGTTAGTGTATTTTGGTCGAAACGATGGAAAACCTTAAGGGTACATTCAACAGTACAATAAACCTAATCAAAGAAAGGATATTTGATACCGACTTCAAGCTCCCCAACATTCCTGTTGCCACGATAGTTATTGCGGTGGTAATCCTCCTCCTCACCCATATATTGCGAGGCTTGTTCACTTCAATAATCATGCACAGACTCGAGCTGATAACTAGCCGTACAAAAACCACCCTAGACGATGAGTTCATTAGGATTCTTAGGCGACCATTAGGCTGGCTAATTTGGATCGGTGGACTATGGCTAGTACATCTAGTTGTGGCAACCCATCTTAGTGATACACAGAATCAGAAAATCCCCGAGATTCTGTTTGTGAGCGTTCTGTTCATTGCCACCTATATTCTTTACCGTGCTGCTCCACTATTGGGGGAGCTTCTAGCCGGATTGGCTGCAAAAACTGAAACTGAACTCGACGATTTGTTAGTTCCCTACTTCCCAAAGCTTTTTCAGATAGCAGCAATCCTGATTGCTGCCATTAAAGCCAGTGAGATTGTGTTGGGGTCATCTGCCGGTGCACTGATTGGTCTACTCGGTGGTGCAGGTGTCGCCTTAGGTTTGTTATTAAAAGACATTGTCTATGACTGGTTTTCTACAGTGATTATCTACGCTGATGGTCTCTATAAACCTGGTGACGTGATAGTATTGGACGGAGTAAGTGGTAGGGTTAAGATACTCAGTATTGGTCTGAGAAGTACAAGGCTTCTTATTACTGAGTGGGGTTATATCAAAAAACTTCCCAATTCTCAAATGATTGCTGGAATTTTTGCAAGTTGGTCAGATCAGGCTGGCGATACGGTTGAGTGGGGCATAAATTTAACTCTGAAAATTGATGGAATTTCGTCCCAGCAAACTAGGCGAATTTGTCAGGCTATTAAAGAAAACGTTTCCTCTATCGATGGCTTGCACAAGGATAAAATTTTAGTTGTATTTTCCAGCCTTGAACAGAATGCTCGTGTGATTAAAATTAGGGTATTTGTGATTGAGCCCAAGCTCTACTATGATGTCCAGAGCAACTTGAATCTAGCGGTATTAGAAATCCTGGAACAAGAGGAGATTGATCAGCTGTATGTTTCTCTGAGAAAGGAACTTAACTGGTGGAGTGAAATAAGTATGAATTAGAAACAATCGTAAGCTATCAGCTATCAGCGTGTCGCGTATCAGCTATCAGCTTTTGAATAAAATAAGCTGACGGCTGACCACTGACGGCACCTCAAGCAGCGTGCGCGTAGCGCATATGCATACGGGAATTCGGAGCACGGAAGAGCACAGCTTCATCCTCTCATTCCATTGACATAGGCAGCTGTCAAGGCTTGTTGAGGTGATTCAAAAATCTGCTCCACACAGCCGTATTCAATCAATCGCCCCACTGCTTCTTTAACCCAGAAGACGGCAGTATAGTCAGCGATTCGTCTAGCTTGAGCTAGGTTGTGGGTAACAATCACCAGGGTGTAGCGTCCCCTGAGCCTAGCGATCAAATCTTCGACTACACCGCTGGATATGGGATCGAGGGCACTACAGGGTTCATCTAACAGGAGTACTTCCGGTTGCAATACCAAGGCACGGGCAATGCACAGGCGCTGCTTTTGACCACCAGACAGAGCAAGAGCCGAGGTGTGGAGTCGGTCTTTGACTTCATCCCACAAACCAACATCCCGGAGTGCGGTTTCTATGAGCTGAGCAATGTTATCCCGGTTTTTAACACCATGTTCCCGCAACGGAAAGGCCAGATTCTTCCAGATTGAGAAGGGAAAGGGACTCGGCTTTTGGAAAATCATTCCAACACGACGGCGAAGTGCAATTAGCTCCATAGCACCACGCTTTGCGATCGCATCCATCCGAGGACTCAGCACATCCAGGGAACCAAGGCGAATCCTACCGGTAACTTTAGCATTAGGAATCAAATCTGTCAAGCGGTTGAGGCAACTTAAAAAACTAGTCTTTCCGCAACCAGATGGTCCCACTAGTGCGGTAATGGAACCTGTATAAATTGGCAACGATACATCAGCAAAGGCCGGTTTTGTTCCATAATGTAAACATAGCCGATCGGTCTGAATCAATGGGTCGTTTATAGACTGGCTTACCGGTAATTTCTCAATTGTATCTAAAGGGTTAACCATTGTTTTTGGTAATTGGAAATTCTAGCGGTTTTCAATTTGGTGAGGTACTTTCGTCGTGGGTTTTAGGGAACAGGTAACAGGGAACAGGGAATCGGGAATCGGGAATCGGGAATCGGGAATCGGGAATCGGGAATCGAAAAAAATGTCTACCTCATAGCTATGAAAAACTCTATAGTAATTAGTAATTGGAAATTGGGAATTAGTTGCGTAGGGTGCGTTAGGGGAGCCGGGGATTTTCCGCCTCGTAACCAGCGTTAGTTTGCTGCCCGTAACGCACCACTAGGTCAAACAGTTTTAATGAGATGCACCCAACCAATACTCAGTGATCCATGCTGCTGTACCATTAATCAGCAACAACAACACCAGCAACACTAAAGCTGAGGCGTAAGCATTAGCATTTCCCCCTGTTACATTCATCGACAAATCGAAAATATGAATCGAGAGCGATCGCCCAGAATCGAGCAAAGACTCTGGCATCCGATCCACATAACCACTAGTAAATATCAGTGCTGCGGTCTCAGCGATCGCTCGCCCTATGCCTAACACTAATCCCACCACTAGTCCCGGTGCTGCCGCTGGTAACAGCAAATTCCAGAGAGTGGTAGTGCGGGATAAACCAAGGGCAGTGGCAGAAAGCCGATAATCATCACTAACGGCGCGAAACCCTTCCTCTGTTGATCGAATTAGGATTGGCAACACCATACAGGCTAATGTTAAGCCCCCAGACAAAATCGAAAAGCCTAGCCCTAGGGTTTTGCAGAAAAAGGCATTGCCAAATAGTCCAAAGACAATTGACGGTACTCCTGCTAACACATCTAAGCTACGACGAACCAGACGCCCGAAAATACTCTTAGTATCTGTGAACTCAGCTAGCAGTATTGCTGTTCCTACTCCAATCGGAACAGAAACGGTCATACATACACCTAAAATTAGGACAGTGGAGACCAGAATTGGAGCAATCCCTCCTTCCCGTCCAGCATTCTTTGGTGGAGTAGTCAGGAATTCCCAGTTAATTTGCCCGACACCGTGCCAGACTATATCACTCAAAATCCAGAGGAATACAGCAGTTACAAACAGTGCGATCGCCCAAATCATCACCGTTGAAACTTGGAAGTTGTCGGTTGTCGGTTGTCGGTTGTCGGTTGCAGGTTGCAGGTTGTCGGTTGTCAGTTGTGGCTTGGTTTTGGGAGGATTCTTAGTCATAGATTCCTCCATTGCTGATCATTTCTGCAATTGCTACCAGTACTAAAATTATTGCCATCAGCAGCAAGCCACTGACAAAAAGTGCTGAGCGGTGATTGCCCATAGCGTAAGCCATTTCCAAGGCGATATTGGCAGTAAGAGTTCGCATCGGCTCAAATAAGCTTTTGGGAATTTGCACCACATTGCCACACACCATCAGCACCGCCATAGTTTCTCCAATCGCCCGTCCTGTTCCTAAAATCAAGCCAGTAAACAGCCCCGACTTAGCAGCCGGAAACACAACACCTCTGACTGTTGCCCAGCGGGATAGTCCCAGGGCTGCTGCTCCCTGTAGGTATTCTGGGGGGACTTTGGCAAAGCTAGCCTCTGCGGTCAGAGCAATAGTTGGCAAAATCATCAGGGTCAGAATCGCTATTCCAGCTAGGAGACTGGCTCCTGGTGGCTGAAAGCGTCCAATTAACGGAACTAGCTCCACCAAACCCCAGAAGCCATAAACAACTGAGGGCATCCCTGCCAACAATTCAATTAGCCGTCGATAAAGTCCAGCAATGGGTGGAGGCGCGTAATACTGACAAAATACTGCAGATAGAATGCCCAGGGGTGTGGCTACTAGCATCGCCCCAGCCGTGAGGAATAGGGTGCCCCAAAGCATGGGGGTGAAGTTGTACAGAGTCTCGGCAGGATGCCAGGATGGATCAGTAAAAAAGGGGAGTAATCCCACTTCTCCCAATACTGGCAAGGCTTCCGTGATTAGGAACACAAGAATCAGCACCACGATAGCACCAGCCACCACAGCACAGCCTTGTAGGATCGAGATCAGGAGAGTATCACTCCGAAAAAAATTGAGCATTTAGAATTTAGAATTGGGAATTTAGAATTTAGAATTTAGAATTTAGAATTTAGAATTGGGAATTTAGAATTTAGAATTGGGAATTTAGAATTTAGAATTTAGAATTTAGAATTGGGAATTTAGAATTGGTAAGGAGCAAAGGTATAATTCTTCATTCTTCATTCTTCATTCTTCATTCTTCATTCTTCATTCTTCATTCTTCATTCTTCATTCTTCATTCTTCATTCTTCATTCTTCATTCTTCATTCTTCATTCTTCGAGGGGGACAAAGTTTTGCTCTTTAACAATGTCTTGTACCTTTTGCGATCGCGAAAACTCAATAAATGCTTTATCTAACCCAACCGGAATAGTTTTGCTCACTAACGTCAGGGAACGAGATAGGGGGAATGTGCCGTTTTGAACATTTTCTGTGGTTGCCGCTATTCCAGCAACGGGCAGTAACTTAATCGGAACATCCTGTTTGCTGCTATATTCTGCTGTGCCAATGGAGACATAACCAATCCCATTAGGATTACCCGCCACGGTCTTAATCCCCTGCTCATTATCCCCAATCACCACATCTGCCTTAATCTCGCTATTTTTGAGCTGGAAGTACTTGAGAAATAACTCCAAGGTAGAGCGCCCCTCGGCTTTGTTGACTACTGTAATTGGTGCCCTCTTGCCTCCCACATCTTGCCAGTTATCAATTTTGCCCTGATAGATATCCAAAATCTGTTGATTACTCAGGGATTGCACCGGATTAGTTTTATGGACGATAATGCCAATCCCATCACGAGCGATCGCAAACCCTTGCAGATCTTTCTCGCTCTGCTTGAGGTCACGAGACACCATCCCAATATCAGCGACTCCTTGGCGAGCATCTGCAATACCGCGAGACGAGCCTCCTGTCTGCACATCCACCCGTACACCAGGATTTTCTGATTCAAAACGCTTGCCAATTTCCGACGCCAGGGGGGCTACTGTACTAGAACCGGTTAAAACTAACTTACCCTGCAACTGATCTGTTGATTGGGTAGCTACTTCTGGGGATTGGGCACAGGATTGTAGCCAAAAGCAAGCTACTAAACCCATAGACATTGATGCGAGAGTTGTTAAATTTTTCATCAATCATCAGTCAGTCATCTTATCTAGAAACTAGTGATAGTGCTCAGCTAAGCATATGCGCTACGCGAACAGCTATCAGCTGTCAGCCGTCAGCTAATCAACGGTCGGGAGTCAAAAAGCTGGGGGGTGCTGGTATGGCTGCTTGAAAATCCCTGCACGTTTTACTGATCCGAACCCGTGCAGTTAAAGCCCCTGCTAGCACCTCAAGTACCGTGGCACAGGCTTCTAGCCTGTGATCCGCATAAGCACCTCAAGTAGCGGATACGCTGATAGCTGATAGCTGACGGCTGAATGCTTACCTCAAAACTGAGCACTTACTCAGCACGTTTTTAATCAAAACAAAGGCAACAACATCCCAAATCAATTGCTCTATTACCATTGGCTTGCCGAATGGCGAGGGAACACTGATAAAGCACCGCCTTACCATCTCGCGTCGCCCTCACAAATCCCTCATCCCGCAAAACTCTGAGATGATGGGATAGCAGACTTTGCTCTATTCCCAAGACAGCCTTGAGCTCCCCAACATGTTTTGGTCCTTCCATCAGGATTTCCAGAACAGTGAGACGAGTGTTGTCCGCTAAAACTTTCAGCTTACGGACACAGAAGGCTTGAGATGATGGACTTTTTGAGTTCATGATTCAGGACTTGTTAGCAGTTGAATTATCATTTATATGAAAATCCATTCATATTATAATCAAAAAAAACTCTGATTGGATCAAATCAAAGCACCACCACAACTGGAACCAGACCCTGCTGTACAGCCATAGCAATAGGAAGCAGTTCGAATTTCCTCAATTATGTCTAAACTTCCTGCTTCGATCAGTTTACTAACTGTCAACCTTTCTCCAGTGCCAGACGTTGCTGCTACATTTTCCATCTGATTAAAATCGCAATCGTAGACATTACCCAGATAGTCAATAGACAATTCATTGCGACACATCAAATGCTGCACCGTAGTGGCATTGAAACTGTTTTCTAGAAACGCCATATAGGGAGCATATAGCTTGGTGCGTTGTAAATGAAACTTTGTTCTACCAACGGGGATATTGGTAATTGTAAATAGCTGGTTGAAGTCAATATCAAACTGTTTTTTTAGGAACACTTTATAATCCTTTTCCAACTTAACCTGATTAGGAGTGAGAGAAAACTTTTGACTCAGTGGCAACGAAGGATTGTAGACCAAATCAAGAATTAATTTGGGGTTTCTCCCATAGCCCAACCGATTCAGCCATTGAATCGCCCGAATCGAATCATCGTAAACCCCTTTGCCCCGCATTTTATCTACATTATCTTCCAGATAACAAGGCAAAGAAGCCACTACTCGTAATTGGTGCTTAGCGAAATAGTCAGGTATATCCTCATATCCCGGTTCAAAATAAATGGTCAAATTTGACCGAACAATCACCTCCTTTCCGGTTTCCCATGCTGCTTCAACTAATGGCTTAAAGCCATAGTTCATCTCTGGTGCGCCACCAGTCAAGTCAATTGTCTTAATTTGAGGAAACTGATGAATCAGCGTAATCAGCTGGTCACAAATTTCTGGAGAAAGTTCTTCAGTTCGTTTAGGACCAGCTTCCACATGGCAGTGAGCACAAGCTAGATTACAACGCTTCCCCAGATTAATTTGTAAAACCGTGATTGGCTGTTTCCTTAAGGGAGCTTGCAGTTTTTTGCGGAACGGTGTAACAGCTGAAACGTCTGTTTGAATCATATTTTTATCGCCTTGGGATTGTGAGACTTATTTAGTCTAAAGTCTGTTCGCGAAGCGTCGGCTTCGCCGAAAGTCTAAATTATTACTTATCAACTAGGATTTAGTCTTGGGTAAATCTGAAGTATGAAGTGTGAAGTATAGCAGAAGTCAGAAGTCAGAAGTCAAATGTCAGAAGTCAAACTCTTGCGCTTCTTGATGCAATAGCGAGTGGGGGAAACCCCCAAGACCGCTTAGGTGCGCTTTCCGCATTAAGAATTAAATTCGCCACGGGTCGCACCTCTGCATCGCTTACTTAGGTTTGAGACTAATGTCGATGTCCTAACTGCCCTGGCGACTGCTATATAAAGTGATAGTTATGCTTTGATAAACGTTAATGGTACCATGGATTGGTTAATTAAAAACTCCTATTTTTTTTATCCTTCACCTTCCCGGACAAGAGACGCTTAAGGCGAACATCCTTCAGACTTCAGACTTCAGACTTTCGGCGAAGCCGACGCTACGCGAACAGACTTTATCCTTCACTTCTAACAACAACCACCACCAATATAGTGCCAAGTTGAATCGGTGATTAAGATTTCTTCTGGATTCACCTTTCCTAATTTCGCAGCTGTTTTATCACAAACAGCTGCTGGCACACCACGGGAAAGGATGTGTCCCGCATTGTCATCAAAAAACTCTTCCGCGCCCATGTAAATTGCTGTCTTGCCAGTAAAAATACATGGTCCATCCTCTGGGATCACAACTTTGAAAGAAACAGAATCCAGACTTTCCAGCAGCAGGGGTTCTTCGAGGTTGTAGTTTTGGCAATCCAGAAGCCGATAGGGACGCTTTGCTCGAATTTCTACTTGACCAAAACCTGACTTGACCAGGTGCTGGACATAGGATTGATAAGTGAGCGCACCAGACAGACACATAGCTCGTAGCCGCTCATCTTCCTGTAGATGGGGTGGAATCGGACGAGTTGCAATCGGGTCACTCATTAACAGTCGTCCACCTGGTTTTAAGACTCGATAGGCTTCTTTGAGTGCCTTCATCAGGTCAGCTGGTTCAAAGATGTTGAATAGGCAATTCTGAGCAACCACATCTACAGAATCATCTGGCATAGGTAGGGCAAAGGCATCCCCTTCCCGAATTTCCACAAAACTGTGGTCAAACCAGGAATTGTCTTCAGCAGCAATCTTCAGGTTACGGGTAGCAGCCTCCCGCATGGCCTCGACTGGCTCAACAGCAATCACACCCCCTGGACGTTGGGAAAAATAAGCAAACTGTAACGCCTCCAAGCCACCACCAACACCGACATAGAGGACCGTTGGCTGATTGCTGAGTTCGGTGGGATGTACCGTAGTACCGCAGCCATAATTCATATCCGCCATCATTGGAGGAATTTTCAGTCCTGGCAGTTGTAAGGGGCTACTTTGGACACAACACAAACCAACTTGGGGTTTTTGGGCGACTTCAGAATAAAATTCAGCAGTTGTTTCGAGATAGGTCATCTGAATCCTTTACTTGGCAAAGATGGTAATGCTATTGATAATAGGGTGGAAATTGAAAACTAATTTTGAACCAGTATAGTTCCTCAGTTGAGCTTTAATGCTACAAAATTCATGTATCTTCTGATCCCAAATCCCAGTTCAAAACCTCGTTGATTATTTTGATCATCATAGTAAGCGTTGCGCGGACATTGTCATCTTCGAGAAGGCTTCGCCTATGTCTAGCCGCGATTTATAGCAGAAGTCATTTGTCAGAAGTCATTTGTCAGAAGTCAAACTCTTGCGCTTACTTAGGTTTGAGACTTTTGTCATGTCCTAACTGCCCTGTCTTGATGCAATAGCGAGTGGGGGAAACCCCCAAGACCGCGCTGCATCGCTGGCGACTGCTATATTATTCGTTTAGGCTATAGGGAAGCTACAATAGGGAATTTGGAATTAACGCGCTGTTGCAGGCTTTTGCTCCAATTTGTCTTCAGGTAAGCAACGGTACAATCCCTTGCCTCACCCTTAGATGCTATTAAACTCATGCCAGATGAATTTTTCGAGTAGTACACCATGAATTTTTACTGAGATTACCACGCGATCGCTCATGGTTAGGGCATGGAATAATGGGGTAATCAGGTGATCAAGTGTAAGCATATGCGCTACTTGAGGTGCTGCTTGAGGTGCCGTCAGCCGTCAGCTGTCAGCTTTTTTGATTCAAAAGCAGCTCAACTAGAGTGCGCTATTGGCATAAACTGTTCCCGTAGCGTGGCCATTCGCTTAGGGTGGCCTTTGGCCTTGACCTTTGGCTGAGAGCTGAGAGCTGAGAGCTGATAGCTGAATGCTTACGATCAGGTCATGGGGTGACTCTGGTGACTCGGGTGACTCGGGTGAGTGTGGACTATTCTACAAGTGATTAACCAGACTTCATCTAAGACAGAAACTATAGTGTCCACTCAACACTGCCAATCACCTCTGAGCAGAAGAGTATGGTAGAAAGAGCTACCTAAGCAATCAGGGAGTTGATGAATGTCGAAAAACCAGTATGCAGAACGCCTCAGACAACAAGAGAGAGTTTACCTCAGGCGTGTTGCTGATTACTCTTCACTACAGTCGATACCAGAAATCTGGCCCCTTGCTGCCCAACGCTTTGGGTCAATCATTGCTCTGCAAGACCCTCACGCTGTGGGAGCTCATGGTGCTCCAGCTTCGACCCTGACCTATACCCAGTTGCACGAGCAAATCGAGCAATTTGCGGCTGGATTACAATCCCTAGGCTTCCAGCCAACACTGGATGAAAAGGGTATTCCTACCCGAATTGCTTTATTTGCTGATAACTCTCCTCGATGGCTAGTTGCGGATCAGGGGATCATGACTGCAGGAGCAGTAAATGTGGTGCGCTCAGGTCAAGCAGAACGAGAGGAATTGCTTTATATTCTCGAAGATAGCGGTAGCACTGCTCTGGTGCTAGAAAACCTCAAAACTTTGGAAAAATTAGGCGATCGCTTGGATGGGCTACCGATTGAATTAGTGATTCTCCTTTCTGAAGAACAACCACTATCGACCGGATCATCCCGACAGATTGTTAACTATACCCAACTCATGGAAGCCGGGGCATCTCGGTCTGTTACCAAAGCTAACCATAACCGGGAAACCTTGGCAACTCTGCTCTATACGTCTGGTACCACAGGTAAACCCAAAGGGGTGATGCTGAGCCATGGTAATCTCCTGCATCAGGTCAACACCCTTGGTACAGTAATAGAAATCCAAAAAAGCGATCGCGTTCTTTCTATCCTGCCTACCTGGCACGCCTACGAACGCTCAGCAGAGTATTTTCTATTATCTCAGGGTTCCACCCAGATTTACACCAACCTGCGCCATGTCAAAAAAGACCTTAAAACCTTCAAACCTAACTTTATGGTCGGAGTACCCCGACTGTGGGAATCGATTTATGAGGGAGTGCAAAAGCAGTTTCGTGAGCAACCGGAAGGTAAGCAGAAATTAGTCCAAAACCTGCTAGGGTTCAGTCAACGCTACATTGAGGCACGGCGGCTTGCTCAGGGGTTGACCTTAGATAATTTAAATCCTTCACCAATCCAAAAACTATTGGCCACAGTGCAAGCTTCCTATTTATGGCCGGTTCATCAATTGGCTAATAAACTAGTTTATCAAAAAGTCCGGGAAGCCACTGGGGGAGAAATCAAGCAAGTCATTAGTGGTGGGGGTTCCTTAGCTCGGCACCTGGATAACTTCTTTGAGATTATTGGTGTCGAAGTCCTAGTCGGCTATGGCTTAACCGAAACCTCTCCCGTAACTAATGCCCGGCGTTCCTATCGTAACCTGCGTTTTAGTGCTGGACCACCTTTACCGGAAACTCAAATCCGGATTGTTGACCCTGAGACTCATCAGCCTTTACCCCAAGGTCAACGAGGCTTGGTGATGGTAAAAGGAGCACAGGTGATGCAGGAATATTATCACAAACCAGAAGCTACCGCTAAGGCAATTGATCCAGACGGATGGTTTGATACGGGGGATTTAGGTTGGGTGACCCCCCAGAATGATTTAGTCCTAACTGGCAGAGCCAAAGATACTATAGTTCTGACCAATGGGGAAAATATCGAGCCACAACCAATAGAAGATGCTTGTTTGCGCAGTGCTTACATTGACCAGATTATGCTAGTGGGTCAAGACCAAAAGGCATTAGGTGCCTTAATAGTACCAAATCTAGATGCCTTGCAAGGGTGGGCAGCGGCTCAAAATCTTACCCTTGATGTATTCGCTCAAGATGTTGATTTAAATACTAAAGAGGTTCAGACTTTATTCCGGTCTGAATTAAACCGAGAAGTCCAAAATCGACCAGGTTATCGGCAAGATGACCGCATCAGCACCTTTAGGCTGATTCTAGAGCCGTTTTCCCAGGAAAATGGCATGATGACTCAAACCTTTAAAATCCGACGACCTGTAGTCACAGAACGCTATCGCGCTATCATTGACGGGATGTTTGCGTGAAGTACCCCAACCTGCTTGACCAAAGGTCATGGGATTGCTCGCATTCTCAGGTCAATTCAGGGACGGTCTTATTCGTCTTATCGGCAAAGCCGACGCTACGCGAACAGGTTTCCCGCGCGCGTCCCCGACGCCTAAACCAGAGGCGCTTTCCTAGGCCGGGTTCCCCGGCCTAGGAGGCGCGCGCCTGCTGGAATTGGTCGTTGACGAGGCGTCCACAGGCAGACATCCGCCTTCTATCGACGTATAACTTTTACGACAGACTTACCATGGAATTACAGCTCTATGGCTAACCAGCCGGGGCAAGTCTCTTCCCTGAGCTGGAGCTAGTACTTTGTAAACCTTTCATAAGGTAGCCTTTTAGTCAGTCAGGCGGGTCAACGACCAAGTTGATTATATCACGAATCGTCGTAAGTTGAGGCGCGACCCCGTAATTAAATTCTTCAAACGGAAAGCGCGCCTCCGTAGTCTCGCTATCCATCCCCACCTTCAAAGAAGGTGGGGAATTCCGCGAGTTTCTGTTAAAACTTTAGAAGGTTAAGAGGTGTGGGCCTCAAACCTTGAGACTGAACCTCAATCTTCTTTTGAAGAATTATTGAGCAATATAACCAGTCAAACTCTCAATCCCTCAAAGTTACATAGTGGAACGCATATGGACGACTCTAATAAGAACTTACTCTTGAAACGGCCAATTAATATCAAAGCCATCGTTACCCCTCGATGGAAGGAAGAGGTTCAGCAACAACTACAAAATCAAATCAACCAACTCGACGGCCAACTGCAACAGATTGATCTGCAGGGACAAAAAGCGATCGCTGAGATTAAAAACCAGAGCGTGAATCCTCCTGGTCCTCAGGTATCGCAACAAATTGAAAGCATTCAAACCCAGGTCAATCAAAAGAAAAGTGAACTGCTAGAGCAGAAAAACCAGCAACTTCAGCAACTACAACAAGTCCAAACCCTTGAACTCGACCAGGAAGTTAGTCAAGGTCAGCTAGAAAGCTTCTTCAGGGTGGAAGAGGGAGATAACCTAGTCAAAAAGATGAACGTGGAAATTCTGCTGCGGGATGGGGTTATCGAAGAGATTCGCGGTGATATTTAACGGAAACACAGGACATGAATAAACAGGGATACACGGATATCTGATTATCCGTGTATCCCTGTTTAAAAATCTCTGTATTGTCTTTCACGCCTTTGCCATAGATCCAGCCATTACTGGCAAAATTCCGTTGACCAATCCTGATGACCCCGTCCCTCTCGACAGGTAAACTGTTGACCAGCCCACATGATCTGCCACTTTTTGCCAGTTTGGGCTGATTCCTTGGGTGATAACTCAATACGATACCGGATGCCACGTACAGAGTCATCCGGTAAACCCGTTTGAGTGATGGTGACTACCGCTTGATCAGGTTGAGGATAATCTACCTTGACCTGTTGATCAAAGTTTCCTTCAATCAACGATTGGTTTTGACCAAAGGTAGATAATGCGATCGCTTTTGGATCGGCACCAATCAGTTGATCCGGTTTTGCCTTATTGGCTAGGTCAATGGCTTTATAGTCTTCTCGCTTAGTCTGGACATTAGCAGGAGACTGAATTGGTTTGGGTTCAGGGGGTTTGCTAATCAGATTGCAAGCACTCAGGATTAGGATAATACCTGTAAGCGCGGTCAGGGAAAGTTTTTTGTTAAGCATCTCATATCAAGTTGCATTCGATAGAAATCAAGCTAACTTGTCGGCTGTTGACAGTCAACTCTCAACGATCAACATTTAACAGTCAACAGTCAACACTTAACACTTAACACTTAACAAAACACATTATCCCCGGGGGCCCAAGTCCATCTAATTACTGATGGCATTATTTATAGCGCTTGAACACTGACCCAGCACCGATAGCACCCAACATCAACAGACCCAATGTCGAAGTTGGTTCGGGAACTTTCTTAGAAGGCTTAGGGGGATCTGGGAAATCGGTAAACTTGATGCCAGAAACCGCACCACTTCCTGGTAGTTTAATATCCAGCTTGGTCACTGAATACTCAGGAAGATAGCTGAAATCGTAAGTGGATAGGGAGTTGTCTGTGCCAAATTTTAGTGATTGTTTCTCTGTTGTGCCATCCTCCAGAAACGCTTTAACATATCCGTTTTTATTCTTCGGATTCTCATCAATGTCTAGAAGCGTGACGTAATCAACAGAAACGGCTTGATCAAAAACAAAGGAAATGATACCACCGCCAGCCCAGTCATCGGGTGTTTTACTTTTGTCCTCGTTGATAATTAGAACGTTACCCTGTGGCTTCGTACCAAATGAAGGTCCCGTGGCTAAGTCATCGTCTCCACCGGTGCATGTAATCCCAAAATCAGGTCCGCAATTGCTGTTGAATAACCTTAAGGGATGATTAGACCCTTTGTTACTGGTTATATGCACACCGAATTTTGCCCATTGCTCACCAATATTTTTCTTAGTCCCCGCCTTGAGAATGTTACCAGCATCATCCTTTTCAAAATCCAGTAAGTATTCATCAGCTAGAGCGGGATTACCACCTACTGTTCCCAAAGTAACTAAGGCAGCTGTGAGCGTAACTGTTGATAACTTTTTCATGGTTTTTCAACCCCTCAATACTGACTTAATTTTAGCGCTAAAATCTTTTTTTATATCTTTTTTTGAGGATTTTTATTAACCTTTACTATCTACTATTCAGGTAATATAGCTGAATTCAGAATTCAGAATTCAGAATTCAGAATTCTGAATTGAAACTCTTGCCATACTGTAGTTTGAGACTTTTGTCATGTCCTAATTACCCTGGCGAATGCTATAAATAGATTATTATATAGCAATCCTCAATCATTTTTAAAATCACTGGACTTATTAAAAAATAGCTCCAACTCCGGTCCCTTCTGCCTTCTGCCAGCCCCCCTTATTAAGGAGGGGGGATTACTCCTGCCTTAAAGCAGCCCATTTATTTCACGAATCAGATCGGATTGCTATAGTTATTTTATGGTTAATTAACCTATAGATTAGGTATAAGTTTCCTCTCTTGGGATAAATTATTCATTTCTTTAACGTTTGAGTCGGTTAATTAAAGATTCAGTGAAATGACCTTCATCCGGCCACCAAAATCGATAGGATTTAAGGTTATACTAAACTAGCTCTTAGACTGACCCTCTCAGCAGTCAACCGATAAGAGCTATTAGCATGTATAGAGTGATTGGTAGCTACCCACTCCCCTAATCCCTAATCCTGAGCAAAAAGAGGATATCCGTATTGTATAAAACCATCGAAGCCCTCTGCCTCATGGTTTCTTTACACAGTACGATGGCTTTCTGGGGCTTATTCAAGCTACAATGCAAGCTGGCATAATGTTTTTGCTAGCTCACTAGAATTGATTTAGAAGACCACCCCATGATTCACGAAGTTTTCATGCCCGCCCTCAGTTCAACCATGACCGAAGGCAAAATCGTTTCCTGGGAAAAATCTCCCGGAGACAAAGTCGAAAAAGGTGAAACCGTGGTGGTGGTTGAGTCGGATAAGGCTGATATGGACGTTGAGTCCTTCTATGAAGGATATCTGGCCACAATCACGGTATCAGCTGGTGACTCTGCTCCGGTGGGAGCCCCGATTGCTCTGATTGCGGAAACGGAAGCGGAAATTGAAGCAGCTAAACAACAAGCTGCCCAATCTACACCAGCTACTGACACAGCAACGCCTCAGCAAGCAACGGCCTCAACCCCAGAACCGGTACAGACCGCTCCCGCTGCCATTGCTGATACTCCCAGCCGCCGTAATGGACGAATTATTGCTTCTCCCCGAGCTCGTAAACTAGCGAAGGAATTAAGGGTTGATCTGAATACCTTAAGAGGAAGTGGTCCCCATGGCAGGATTGTGGCTGAGGATGTGGAAGCAGCAGCAGGTAAAGTCAGTACTCCCCCAGCACCAGCCACCACCCCAGCAGCACCGCCGACACCGGCTGTAATGCCCACTCCCACCCCAGCAACTATGCCAGCTCCTCTGCCAGCACCTCCTGCGGCTGTACCCCTGGGAGAAGTGGTGCCGTTCAATACCCTGCAAAATGCAGTGGTGCGGAATATGATGGTCAGCCTGCAAGTGCCTACCTTCAGGGTTGGTTACACCATCACTACGGATGAGTTGGATAAGTTATACAAAAAAATCAAGCCTAAGGGTGTTACGATGACAGGGCTGCTGGCTAAGGCAGTAGCGGTTACCTTACAGAAGCATCCCTTGGTCAATGCTAGTTATACCGAACGGGGAATTCAGTATCACAGTTCTATTAATGTAGCTGTGGCTGTGGCAATGGCTGATGGTGGCTTGATTACCCCAGTATTGCGCCATGCGGAGCAGCTGGATATTTATTCTCTGTCTCGCACTTGGAAAGATTTAGTAGACCGTGCCAGAACTAAGCAGTTGCAGCCAGAGGAATATAATTCCGGTACTTTCACCCTATCCAATTTAGGCATGTTTGGTGTAGACCGGTTTGATGCGATTTTGCCCCCAGGACAGGGTTCTATTTTGGCCATTGGTGCATCCCGTCCTACTGTAGTAGCTAGCCCTGACGGCATGATGGGAGTAAAGCGTCAGATGCAAGTGAATATTACCTGTGACCACCGGATTATCTATGGTACTGATGCGGCAGCGTTCTTGCAAGACTTGGCGAAGTTGATTGAAACTGAACCGCAATCGTTAACTCTTTAAACTTATTCGTTTGGGTTAAAGCTAGTTTTTCACGCTTAATCACTAAGAGGGGCGCACAACCAACCGTGCGCCCCTCCCAGTAAAATTGTTCACTATTTCGCTTAACAGTGAGATTTTCGCAGTTTCCGATACTTTTTAGCTACCAAAGTCTACCAATATCAACTTTAGCCCGCCAATGCCAGCTGATTCGAACGCCAGGGGGTATCTCCGCGCTTCACGAAGAAATATTCCTCGTGCGCCATAAAAGTGCGTAAACCAGATCCAATGTCACTACAAAACCCTTGGTTTTCGGGAAATTTATTTAATTGAGACAAGGTGGTGGCACTAAGAACATAGTTAAAGTATAGCAAATTACTTGAGTTTTTGGCAAGCTTTGTGATACTTTTGCCTACTGTCCACTAACCCTCCAGCAGTAAACAAACCACCCAAAGCAATTAGACCAAGCAAAGTAGAGGATTCAGGCACATCTTGTGGGTTCGATAAATGCGGTGGAAGAGAGCCACCGAACGCCAGTTGGTAGTTGCCTGTGTGAGAATACGTGTAATCGTTATTATCGTCAAGGCTGACCAGCCCAGAATCTGTGGCCTCGAAACCATAAAGGTATTGGGTTTTCCCATCGTATTCAACCTTGACAATTTCACTAGCCTGTATACTAGGTGGTAGGAAACCAGCGAAGGCTGGAGGAATTATCTCTGCCAACATATCTCTAGCATTAAAGTGACCTGCTAGCCCAATGGTAATTAGGCCTGTTGTGTCATCTTGGTTGAGGTAGGAAATATTGGGATCGCTAAATCGTTGCAATCCTCCATTGCCGAAAAATTGTCCATACAGAACATTATCTAGACCTGACCCAATCAAAGATACAAGACCGTTTGCAGTTAAGGCATCACTGAACCACTTCTGAGCTAAGGTGATGCCACCAAAATCAGTAGCCCAGTCAGCGAATGTCAGACTGCTCAAGGTGATGTCCTTACCACCGATTTGACCTGTTAGGCTAGTGACATCGTTAGAGAAGAAAAATTGGAAGTTTTCCAGGGTTTCACTGCTGGCAAATAGCTCTACGTTTCCACCAGGGTCACTAGCGTCACCTTGCAAGAGGGTTGACAAACTAGCACCTGGATCTATATAGGTATTCGTACCGTCAGATGCAATCTTGAGGTAGTCACTACCGATTAGGGTCGCTCCTGTGAGGCTTCCAGCAACAGCTGGGGTAGTGGCGATCGCACTGATACCGGCAATAATTGAGGCACCGAGCCACATTTTCATTACTGTGCTTTTCATTGACATGTCTCCCTTCGAGTTAGTTCAGGTTGCTGGCAGGACTTGGTGTCTTTTTTTTAGTATCGGAGTTGGATGTTAGCGATCGCGTTTTTGATGGGGTTTAAGTTATGTTAATCTTTGACATAATCCTGAGTGCGTCAGTTCCTCAGTCCTGAATAGGGCAATATAGCGCTACGCGCAAGGCAAGAGGAATCCCCCCTAACCCCCCGCGCGTAAGGGGGGCTGGCATGCATGCTAAAGTTGACTACAACAGCTTAGGTGCGCTTTCCGGAGAGGAAATCTTGAAGAGGGTCGCCTTATTACAAAAGTTTTAACCAAAGGTGCGCTTTCCGTAGGCGAATTAAATTCGCCACGGGTCGCACCTCTTTTACGTATAGCCAGTAACCCATAAAGGCGACCCTCTTAATGCGGTAACTTCGTTCCCGCATCTAATTATTAAATTCCCCACGGGTCGCACCTTTTTCAAGGTGTATCAATGTCAAACACCTTAATGGGTAGTGCTATAAATTTTCAATCTTGTAGCGATTACCGATTACCGATTACCGATTACCCAAGACCTGATCAGATTATTCACCTGTTCTGGTATCTCATCATGGGGACAGTGTCCTGCTTGTAGATAATATTCCGTTAACTGAGGATAATATTCCCTAAACTTTGCTCCCCGTTCTCTGCTCTTGATCCAAGGATCCCCTTCTCCCCATAGCATCAATAACGGACAAGTCATCTGTTCCAACAACACATCGACTTTTTCCCCTTGGGGTGACTTGAACACGGAGGCAAATACCTGAGCAGCACCAGGATCACAAGAGGGGCGATAAATCTCGTCTACTAACTGTTCCGTTACCGCACCCTGGTCAAGATAAACCTTCTGGAGGGTTTTGCGAATGATTGACGGTCGCCGCAGGTACTGGAATAACAGGAAACTTGCCCAAGGTTGTAGAAAAATTGATTTGGTTACCTGATTGAGAACTTTTTTAACAGGATTGACCTTAGTGGTCGGTTGAGTATCACTAAATGGTCCAGCACTATTGAGCAATACTAAACCTACGGCGGAGCTAGGACGCTGTGCAGCCACACACAAAGCTGAATAACCCCCCAAGGAGTTTCCAGCTAAGACTACTGGTTGACCAATCACCTCTGTAATAAAATCATGCAACTGGTCTCGCCACAAATTGCCACTGTACTCCCGATCTGGTTTAGCAGAACGTCCAAACCCCAACAAGTCAATCACCCAAACTTCAAAATCCTGACTCAATTGAGCAATGTTTTTGCGCCAGTGGTCTGTAGATGCCCCAAATCCGTGAATTAGCAGTAACGGTGGGTATCCTGATGGCTTTTGTCCAGCCTGTACATAATATATAGATTCCCCCCGCCACTGCCAGTAAGTTCCAGGGATGGGAGTATTAGAAGGGGTAGCACTTACCTGGGTAATCACGGTAAACTATTAAGTAATGTTAACTTTTTGATCATAGCGCTCCCTGTCAGTTGTCTGATGTTATAATAATGGCAGTATATAATGGAGAGTTTGTGTAAACATATAAAAGAGAGAGGGAAAAGCTTTGTCAGTCGAAACCATTGAGAAGCGTTCAACAGTTCGTAAACACGCGCCTCGCTATCGCGTATTGCTCCATAATGATGACTTCAACTCTATGGAGTATGTGGTGAAAACCTTGATGGAAACTGTGGCGAGTCTGACTCAACCTCAAGCAGTCAACATTATGATGGAAGCCCATCAATCCGGGCTGGCATTGGTGATTACCTGTGCTCAAGAGCATGCTGAGTTTTATTGCGAAACCCTGAAGAACCGGGGTCTGACTAGTACAATTGAACCTGACGAATAAGGGGCAATAGGAGAGATTCTTCCCTTTCCAAATCTTGAAATTATAAAACGTTTTACACCCAGGCTGGCTAGATTATCCCTATACCCAGCACCATTCAGGTTGGGGATGTTTATACTAGCTTTGCTGTTGCTTTGGTTACCCATAGCAGCACCAATATACTTAATTGGTAGCGACCCAAACTCAGTGACAATCCTGACTATGGGGCTAATGTTCGGGGTATTTCTGTACTTAGTCCGAGTTTGGGGAAGGAAGGTTTATCGCCAGCCAGGACTGTTAAAAAAATATGGTTTGCGGCTAACAGCGCAAAACGCTCTTGAGTTAATCAGAGGACTAGGCCTAGGTCTGTTAATGACTCTTAGTCTGTTTGGATTACAAGGGTGGCTGGGTTGGCTAGCATTCCAAACTCCTCCACTCCCATGGTCACGGCTGATTGTAGAGGGATTAATCAGTGCTTTGGCCATAGGCTTCGCTGAAGAATTGGTGTTTCGGGGTTGGTTGCTTGATGAGTTGCAACGGGATTATAGTTTTAAGACATCACAGTGGATTGGTGCGATCGCATTTGCGCTGCTGCATTTCCTTAAACCAATTCCAGAAATGATTCGCGGCTTACCGAGATTTCCCAGTTTATTGCTGCTAGGGTTAATCCTGATTTGGGCAAAGCGATCAACTCAAGGACGGCTAGGTTTATCGATTGGTCTCCATGCTGGCTTAGTTTGGGGTTATTATATTATTGATGTTGGGCAATTAGTAGTCTATTCAGGCAAGGTTGCTCCCTGGATTACTGGCATTAATCGCGATCCTACTGCTGGGATAATGGGATTGCTATTTCTAGCTTTAGTTGCTTGGTGGATGAAGCGCAATCATCATAGTAATTAGTAATAATTAGTGATTAGTAATAATTAGTGATTAGTGATTGGTATTTAGAGTCCAAAGTGATAATAGTTTAAAAGTCTAAATAGCAAGAGGTGCGACCCGTGGCGAATTAAATTCGCCAAGGTCAAGCGCACCTAAGCGAATTCTGGGCGGTTCTTGATGACTTCTCTATCATCCATGACTTAAGCTTATAGCAAAAATCCCAAACTTGTGTACCTCTCCTATGATGGAAGCAAAAGAGGAGGATAGGAGATAGTAGGTGAGTTTGGCAAGAATTTGGGCGATCGCAGCTAATGGTTTTCGGGAAGTGATACGCGATCGCGTTTTATATCTGATCGGCTTTTTTGCCCTAGCCCTAGGCATAGCTCTGAGGCTGTTACCTGAGATAGCAGCAACCACAGAAGAGAAAATTTTTCTGGATTTGGGTCTAGCTGGGATGGGTATCCTGGGTGTAATCGTGGCGGTATTTGTTGGTACCGGGTTGATTAACAAGGAAATCGAAAAGCGTACTGTCTTAGTGTTAATTCCCAAGCCTCTTAGCCGGGCTGAATTTATCATTGGCAAACACTTAGGGTTATCGGGTGTATTGGCTGTGCTGGTTGTGGCTATGACTGCCATTTATCTGCTGGGCTTACGTGCCTCTAGTATTGAATACCCTGTGGTTAGCATCCTGGTTTCGGTGCTTTACCAATTTCTAGAACTGTCTCTAATCACAGCAGTAGCGCTAATGTTTGGTGTCTTTACTAGTTCACTCCTAGCAACGTTACTTACGTTTGGGATTTATATGATGGGACACTTGAGCCGTGATTTAGTGGAGTTAAGCAAGTTGAGCGAAAACCCTGGCATTGAGCGGATGACCGAAACCCTATACTTGGTTATCCCGGATTTATCACGGCTCAATTTAAAGAATGATGCCGTCTATGGTGTCTTACCCCCGTTCCCAGAACTGTTTTTAAATGGACTTTATGGATTACTGTACATCGTGCTACTTTTAGCGATCGCTATCCTAATCTTCTGGCAACGGGAGTTTTGATTTATAGTGCTACGCTTAGCGTCAGAAGTCAGAAGTCAGAAGTCAGAAGTCAGAAGTCAGAAGTTAGAAGTCAGAAGTCAGAAGTCAGAAGTCAGAAGTCAGCGATTACTTACGTTTCGGAGTTTAGGAGCGATGCAGCGCCTTCACGCGGGGGGTTTCCCCCATGAGCGACTGCATCAAGACAATGTCAAACATCTGAATGCATAGTGCTATATCAAAAGACCTGTCAGCGTTCCCGACAACTACCGCGAAGTTTAATGATAACAAATGGGGCATGATAGTAGATGGGATAATGCTACAAATAGGGAAAATGATTTATCAAAACCATGCTAGAGCAGAAACTCAAGCAATTAAAAACTATATTTGCGGAGATGGAACGGGCTTTGATTGCCTATTCTGGGGGAGTTGATAGCACGCTAGTTGCTAAAATTGCTTACGATGTTTTAAGCGATCGCGTAATAGCGGTCACTGCTGAATCCCCGTCACTATTACCAGAAGAATTAGAAGACGCTCGCATCCAAGCCGCTACCATTGGCATTACCCATGAGGTTGTCCAAACCCATGAGATGGATAATCCCAACTATACCTCTAACCCGGTCAATCGCTGTTATTTTTGCAAAAGTGAACTCCACGACACTCTCAAACCTCTAGCCCTGGAGCGAGGCTATCCTTATGTAGTCGATGGGGTGAATGGGGATGATTTAAGGGACTATCGTCCAGGGATTCAGGCGGCCAAGGAACGAGGTGCGCGATCGCCTTTAGCGGAAGTGGGGGTAACTAAGGCGGAAGTGCGCCAACTCTCGAAACAATTAGGACTGCCGTGGTGGGATAAACCTGCCCAACCTTGTCTGAGTTCTCGCTTTCCCTATGGGGAAATGATTACAGTGGCTAAGTTACAACGGGTAGGACGAGCAGAGATCTATTTACGGAAGTTAGGTTTCTCCAATTTGAGAGTTCGTTCAGAAGGAGATACCGCACGAATTGAGTTACTACCGGAAGAGATTAAGGAATTTGTGGTAACAACAGATTTACCAAAGTTAGTAGCAGAGTTTCAGGAGTTGGGTTTTGTCTATGTGACCCTGGATTTAGAAGGATATCGCAGTGGCAAATTGAATCAAGTTTTGGGCCAGGATGTGATTAGTATGAAAGCTTAATAAGTTTGGCTTTGTGTAAGCTATCAGCTATCAGCTATCAGCTATCAGCTATCAGCTATCAGCTATCAGCTATCAGCCATTCGCGTAGCGTGGCCTTAGGCCAAGGCTGACGGCTGACTGCTGACTGCTGAATGGTTACATTGCTCCAGTAGTTGGTCAAAATTACGACAATATACCAATTGTTGGTAGTCTTGCCATGCTTGTTTGTTATTGTAGGGAATTCTGGTCAATGTTGCTTGTTGAATCTTCTCCATTAATGGACGACGAAGAGATTCATAGTTAAGGAAAGCATTAGCGATTGCTTGGATATTATCAAGATTATTTTTCTGTACAATATTAGCGATTATAGTAGCTACAACCAGAGCATCTTCTAATCCTTGATTAGCCCCTTGAGCCATGAAAGGAGGCATCCCATGGGCGGCATCACCCACTAAGACAACTCTACCTGAACTCCAGGGAGATAGATTGTCTGCACGGTGAATGTAATACGGACGGGATTGCATCTTGACAGGAGGAGATAAAGCCACTAATTGTGTGAGAGCTTTGGGAAAATTAGCGTTCTCCAACTCTCGTAATCCTAAAGCAATCAAGGCACTTCCAGATTTTTCTGTCAACTCCTCCTGGTTTAAAGGAAGATGGAGCAAATACCCAAACTGAGCATTGGAACGGCGAAATAGGAGCATCCGTGGAGATTCCATAGAAGCGGAATCCTCTGAGATTTGATCATTAGTGATGGTGATAATCCGTTCCTGCTGAAAAAATTTGTTTTCAAGCTCTGTGCTTAGCTCTGGGGGAATATCTGTGATTTCCATACAGAATAGGGCGGCAAACCCGGAATAGTCAGGTCGTGCTAAACCACTGTAGGGACTATCATTATAAACAATTCGACGAATGGTAGAGTTGATACCATCTGCAGCAACAACTAGCCTAGCCCGGATTGATTTTTTTTGAAATTGTTGCCCACTATGTTCTGAATTGAAGGAGACTGTATCCTGATCGTTCTGTCTGTTTGACCAATGAGCATAGGGATTTGCTTCTATGGCTGAATCAGAAACAAAATCTAGGCGAACATATCCGGTGTTTCCTTCATCCACTACATTCATACAACGATGATTCGCTTTAACCTGTTCAACGGGAAGTTGCTGTCTTAGAGTGGTCTGTAAATCATACCAAGAAATTGAGACTCGACCCTCTCCATAATCCTTGAACCAATCTTCATAGCTAAGAGGAAAAGAGTGAATTTGCTCTCCCTTCAAATTTTTGTAAACCCATTTTTGATTGGGTTGCACTTTCTGCAAAAACTCCATATCCGTGTTTTTAACGGCTTCGTAAGCAGAAGGCGCTATGTGGTTGAGGGCTTTTAATCCATTGGGCAGAAGATCGATAACCTGACCCACTCGACGAAAGGCACGAGTTTGATCAAGGACTATAAAATTAGAGATACCTCGCTGCTGTAAGCCAATGGCAGTGGCTAATCCCACTGGACCAGCACCAACTACAACAATATCATAAGTGTCGATCATAATTATATTTTTGCGATCGTTTTTGCGATCAGCTTCGCTACTGCTGTTTGGGCAATGCCATTACCCTACCAACTATAGGAATTCTACGACTTGTGAGGTCAAATTTCTGGTTTTTAGGGAGGAGGTAGCAGTGATGCAGCGCGGTCTTGGGGAGGCAGCGCGGTCTTGGGGAGGCAGCGCCTTCACGCGGGGGTTTCCCCCGGAGACGCGCGCCTGATTACGTTGAGCCTTTATGGTTAAAGACGAAACCTTAGGATGGTGGAGCCTTAATGGTTAGTCGGCTATGCGGAAAAGGTTAAAACTTGTTGATTAAGGCTCCACCATCCTTACGGTAACTTTGAGGTAGGCTATGCAGATGCATGGGGTTTAACTTATTGATTAAGGCTCAACTGTCTTACGGTAAATTCAAACCATGAGCGACTGCCGTGGTTCCCCCCGGAGACGAAACCTTAGATAGTGGAGCCTTTATAGTTAGCAGGTTATGCAGAAAAGGGTTAAATATTTGTTAATAAGGCTCCACTATCTTACGGTAACTTCAAACCATGAACGACTGCCGTGGCTTCCCCCACTCGCGCTTTGCATCAAGACGGGAGCAGGGACTGAGGCCGTAGGCCACGCTTGGCCGTAGGCCACGCCAAAGGCGAACGCGAACGGAAGAGGGAAAAGGGAAGAGGGAAGAGGTAAAAAATAATGTGTACCTCATGAGTCCTATGAACGCTATATCCGGGCTGAATGCTAGTTAAGCCAATTTTCTAAATCAGTTATGTTATTGAAATCTAAGAAGTCTTCTCCCAAATTTTCCAACTCTTCAATTGTTAAAATTTCTATTTTGCTAATGGTTTTTTTATCAATTTCCCCAAAACGCTTTTTCAGTTGACGTATTATTAAGGCGATCGCCTCATTTTTTCTACCGATTTCTTCAGCATAAGTTATTTTCCCTCTTTCATCTTGTAATGCCATAGCACGGCGATCGGCAATTTCTAATTCTTCTGGCGTCATACCAGCTTGATTAGCAAGATTTAAAGCTGATTCTATCTCTGATACTTCTCCTAAAGAAGGAGGAATGTTATCGAAACTAGAAGCTTCTTTGATGAAATAAATCCATTTATCGGCTAAAGTTTCTAATTCTGAGAGTCTTTTATGGAATTTCGGTAATTCTATAAATATTAACTGCAATTCCTCTTCCAGACATTCAAACTTTTCTGTTTTTTCTTGAAACACAAATTGATTAATAATTTGCTGAGTTTCGTCAAACAAAATAAAATCCGTAATTGTGACAGCTATAACAGGTTTAAGACGAATATAGTCCTCTGCTGTTTTTAACTGATTAACATATCCTTTCACCATATTATAAAGTACCCGTTTGCTAAAACCAGTCATGGATGATACTTGCATTTCAATTAGGACAATCTCTCCATCCGCTAACACTGCTTTTACATCCAAATAAGTGTCTTTTAAAGTCAACACTTGACCGGGATTATAGGGATTAATAATGGTTAAAGATTGAATGATTGGTTCGCCATCATAAATAATGGCATTTAGAAAACTAATTAATATATTTTTACTTTCTTTGGAACCAAATATTTTTTTGAATACATAATCTATTTTAGGGCTGATAAATCTCATAGTTTTGGCGTTCCTTAATTAAGGAATAAATGCGCGATCATCTGGTTTTATTAAAGCCCCTGTTGCTCCTCGAATTCTGAGGGACTTTGAAAGTTTTGTTACCCCCAGAATTGGGGAAACCATAGCCAGAATCAGCAATGCCCTTAGTATCAAGCACTAGCCGGAAAACTACCACCAATAAAATGAACATCACTGAAGGTTTCGATCCATAGACGAGCACCACAACGCAGTGGGTGATCGGGCTGATAGACAATCCGACATGGACCAAGGATTTCGATCTGGTTGCCATATAGATTGTTGCCGCTTCGTTTTACCGAAATCACTGGCTGACGGTCTTGGGGAGGTTTAGCATTGTTGCTGCCAATCCGATTACGGTTGACATTGATGGTGGCTAAAGCGGGAGGACGACTGGTACGCCATTTGCCCTTTGGTCCACGGGTACCTTTGGTGATTTGTGGTAGGTGCTTGAAAAGAGGAATAATCCAGAATTTGCCACTTTTATAGGCACCCCTGACCCGACCCTTCTCCAGGAGTTGGCGCAATCGTCGAGAAGAAATACCTAATAGAGATGCGGCTTCGGTAGTACCAACGCAGTGGTTCATGTTCGGATTCCCTAACTCTTCCTATAAAAATAGTATAGCAAAAATTTATTCCTGGACGCCTTAATGTAAAGTTATGTAAAGTTTTGCCAAACTGACCGGACAACTAGGGTGAAATAATTTTTCATGATTGATATCTAATCAAACCGGATTTAGTATTACAGCAACCTAGCTCTGCCCTGCAAACCGCTATATGACTACCAACCAATTGTTAGAATCAAACCTTGAATCTCTAATCAATACAGCCGCTCAAAATCATCAGTTGGGTAAATTAGATGAGGCTGAATCTATCTACAGACAGGTAATACAGATTCAGGGGGATTATCAGGGTGAGGAAAAGTCTTTATTGAAGCCCTATAACGTGATAGCCATTGCTAATTTTGCAAGTATATTTGAGGAAAAAAACAAGCTAGAGGAAGCGGTAGCCTTGTACCAACAAGCCTTAACCCTAAAACCTGACTTTGCTGAAGTTCATAACAATTTGGGCAATATCTTCTGGGCAAAAGGAGAGTTAGACAAAGCGGTACAGTATTACCAAGAAGCGATTAAGGTTAAACCTGACTATGCTGTGGCTCATAATAATTTAGGAAATTTGCTTCATAATCAGGGTAAGTTAGGGGAAGCGGTACATTGCTACCAAGAAGCGATTAGGGTTAAACCTGACTATGCTCAGGCTTATTGTAATCTGGGAAATGTACTGCAGGTACAGGGTAAGTTAGATGCGGCACGAGAGTCCTACCAGGAAGCGATTAAGCTTAAAGCAGATTGTTTTCAGGCTCATAACAATTTGGGGACTCTATTCCAAACACAGGGCAAGTTAGATGCTGCAAGAGAGTCTTACCAAGAAGCAATTAGGCTTAAACCTGACTATCCTGACGCTCATAACAATTTGGGAACAATAGTCCAAAAACAGGGCAAGTTAGAGGAAGCGGTACAGTCCTATCAGGAAGCGATTAGGCTGAAACCTGACTTTGCTGAGGTTTATCACAATTTAGGAAATACACTCCACGAACAGTGCAAGCTAGAGGAAGCGCTACAGTCTTACCAGCAAGTATTAAGTATTAACCCTAACTTTGCTGAAGCTAAACTGGCCATGTGCGTGTGTCAGATTCCGATCATTTATTCAAGTCTTGATGAAATCAAGGTAAGGCGAAAGAATTACCAAGCTAGTCTCCAAAAATTAGCGGATAGCTATACAGAGAGCGATACAGAGCTAAGTCCAAGGGAACTGGTAAGTGCTGCTAATGCGGTGGGAGCGTTTCAGCCTTTTTATCTGGCCTATCAAGGGTTAAATAACCGAGAGTTACAGAAAATTTATGGAGAAATGATTTGTCAGATCATGTGGAAGTGCTATCCCCGGTGGATCCATAAAATTCCTCTACCAAATTTAGCGCCTAATGAAAAAGTTCGGATCGGGGTTATTTCGGAATTCTTTTGGGATCATTCTAATTGGAAAATACCGATTAAGGGCTGGGTAGAAAATATAGATAGATCGAATTTTGAACTATTTGGTTATCACACAGGGTTAAAACAGGATAAGGAAACAGCAATAGCGGCGAAATCATTTGTCAAATTTGTTCAAGGTTCTTTGACTATCGAAGAATGGTGTGAGGTAATTACGCAAGATAAATTACACATCCTTATTTTTCCGGAATTCGGGATGTCCCCAACCACAGTGAAGTTGGGTTGTTTAAGACTGGCTCCGATTCAAATGACATCTTGGGGACATCCGGATACTAGTGGGATGCCGACGATTGACTATTACTTGAGTAGTGATTTAATGGAGGCAGAAAATGCTCAAGAGCATTACACTGAGAGGTTAGTCAGATTACCGAATCTCTCTATCCATTACACGCCTTTGGAGATTACACCGGAAGCGATCGCTAAAAAGGACATAGGCTTAGACGATGATGATATTATGTTCTGGTGCTGCCAATCTTTATATAAGTATTTACCTCACTATGATGATGTTTTTCCTAGAATTGCTAAGCAGTTAGAACGGTGTAAGTTTGTATTTATTAAATATGTCAAAAGTGACCATGTTACTGAGATATTTGAGCAGCGTTTAAGGGATGCTTTTCAGGAATTTGGACTCGATTATAAAGACTACTGCATATTTTTACCATTCCTGAATGACACGAGGTTTGCTGGAACGTCAGCGATAGCGGATGTATTCCTGGATAGCATTGGTTGGTCTGGATGTAACTCTAGTTTCGAATCTATTGCCCATAATATTCCGATTGTGACATTCCCAGGAGATTTGATGCGTGGTCGGCATACGATGGCAATTCTAAAAATGATGGGTCTGGAAGAGACAATTGCTTCGAGTAAAGAGGATTATGTGAAAATTGCGGTACGCTTGGGTCAAGATGCTCAATATCGTCAATACATATCTGATCAAGTTGCTGAAAATAAGCATAAGTTATATGGTGACTTAAAACCGGTAAGAGCATTGGAAGATTTTCTATTGAATGTAGTCCATAAACCAAGACAATTTGCGATGGAAACTGTTTCTGAAGCACTACAACTTGCTGTTCAACATCGTCAAGCCAATCGCTTAGACAAAGCTGTACAGGTTTACTATAAGATTTTGGAACAACAGCCTAATCATCCGGAAGCCTTATATGGCTTAGGGGTGCTGGCACAGCAAACAGGTCAGTATGATACTGCCGAGAAGTTGTTCAGAGCTACTGTGGAAGCGGAGCCGAATTCTGTCAAGGGTTGGTTCAGTTTAGGTAATTTGTGCCAAGGTCAAGGTCAGTTGTCTGAGTCGGTGGAGTGTTACCAACGAGTTTTAACAATACAGCCGAACTTAGTACCGGTTTACAACAACCTTGGGTATGCTCTACAACAACAAGGTAATTGGGACGATGCGATCGCTTCCTATCAAAAAGCTTTGGAGATTGAGCCTACCTGCACTGAAGCTGATGTGAATTTGGGCAATGCACTCCACGCTCAAGAGAAGCTTTCCGTAGAAAAACAAGCACACTACGCAGGGTTGAACTATGAGCTAGGGGTTACCCGGCAAAGAGCAGGGGATTTGACTAATGCTGTGGCTTACTATCGCCAAGCGGTGGCGATGCAGTCAGATTTGGTAAGCGCTCATTACAATTTGGGAGTGGTGCTTCAAGACCAAGGTGAGTTTGAAAATGCGATCGCATCTTATCAGAAGGTTCTGGAGCTCAATCCTAGTTATGGGGAAGTCTACTTTAATTTAGGCAGGATTTACCAAACCCAGAAGCAGTTAGAGGAGGCAGCATCTGCTTATCGACAAGGGTTAATGCTAGTCAATCCCCGGTATGGGAAAGTAGTCAATCCTGACAACGGTTCTACAGTATCTCCTGAGACACTAACACCACCGCAGGTAGAACAACCAGACATTACGATCGGGGGATATCAGTTTCCAGGGATTCCGAGGGTATCGGTAAGTGAAGACAAACGACCGTTTTGGACAGTAATTATTCCTTTATATAACCGTACTGACTATCTTCTGGAATGTCTGGCCAGTGTATTGGCTCAATGGCAGGGCGAAGAGGAGATGGAAATTTTGGTTATGGATAATGCCAGCACACCTCCTCTATACGATTTGGTGAATTCGATTGGGGGAGGGGTAGTTCGCTACTACCGCAATCCAGAAAATATCGGTGCCCGACGCAATTTTAATCTTGGTATTGCCCTCAGTCGCGGTCAGTGGATTCATGTGCTTCCTGAAGATGAATATGTTCTTCCAGGTTTTTATTCCCGGTTGAAGAAGAGTCTAGAAACATGTAGTGATTCTGTGGGAGCAGCATTTACGGGTTATGAAAATATCAATGAGAAAGGAAAGATAATTTTCTCCCAACAAGTGTATGGAAAAGATACGGGTATCCATCAAGATTGGCTGTGGAAGATTGGCACTTCCAATGTCTTGAATCCCTGTGCAGTTGTGATTCGTCGCTCTACTCATGAACATCTGGGGTGTTACGATCCGGGGAACACGTATACTCCTGACTGGGAACTTTATAAGCGTATTGCTAGTTTTTATGATTGGTGGTACGAAGGCGATATTTTGGCACGTTACCGTGAGCATGATAATAATATGACTAGCGAACTGATCTTATCTGGAGCTCAAGCAACGTCTATCCGCCAGGGGATTGAAATTTCCGAGAGCTATCTTCCTGCTGAGCATTGTGCCGCAATTACAGCCAACGCTCGTAACCATTACTTTAATTATTGTCTAAACCATATGGTAATTCCCCTAAAGGCTGGGAATCTTTCTGGTGCGTTTCGTCTGCTCCAAGAGGCGCTCAAAATTGATCCGTCTCCTCAAGCTGTAGAGAAATTATTTACTTGGCTAACTAAAGCCGAAGCTGCTCCCTTACGGGATGAGATTGCTTCAAAGTTGCGCTCGATTATGTTGAATCATAATTCAGAGAGTTTTTACTTTGCTTATCCCTAGTTAGATATAGGGTTTTTATCTGGGTTGTGAACACACTTATTGCCTTTACCAAGGGCGACTATGTTCACAACTCTATACAATTACCAATTGATAATTACCAATTAAAAATTAAAAATTTAGGATTACAACAGTGACACAACTTTCTGAAGCACTTCAAGTTGCTCTTCAATATCATCGAGCCAATCGCTTGGTCGAAGCTGAGCAAGTTTATCGTAACATTCTGGCAGGAATACCTAACCAACCAGATGCCTTGTATGGGTTAGGAGTGCTAGCACAACAGGTAGGTAAGTACCAAACTGCTGAGGAGTTTTTCAATACAACCCTGCTTGTGGATCCGGAGTCTTTCAAGGCTTGGTTCAGTTTAGGCAATTTGCGTCAAGCTCAAGGTCAATTGTCAGAAGCAGTGGAAGCTTATCAGCGAGCGTTAGCCCTACAGCCGAACTCGGTAGCGCTTTATAACAACTTTGGCTATGCTCTACAACAACAAGGCAAGTGGGAAAATGCGATCGCATGCTATCAAAAAGCTTTGGAGCTTCAGCCCAACTGTGCTGAAGCTGATGTGAATTTGGGTAATGCTCTCCACGCTCAAGGGCAGCTTTGCCAAGAGAAACACGCCTACTACGCTGCCTTAAATCACGATTTGGGCGTTACTCGGAAAATAGGAGGCGATGTGAAGACTGCGGTGGCCTACTATCGGAATGCGATCGCAATACAGCCAGACTTGGTAAACAGTCATTATACCTTAGGGGTTGCTCTCCAAGAACAAGGCAAATTAGATGATGCGATCGCATCCTATAACAATGTCCTCAAACTCAATCCCAGTAAAACTATAGTCTACACGACTTTAGTGCAGAATAAATTAGCTAGGATTGACCGAGAGCAAAACAAATTAAACAACAAATTAAATCATCAATTAAACGGAGCAGATTCTAAAAAACGATTAAAGATAGCATTTGTCTGTCAACCTTTTGTGATGACATCGTTTCCAAACCCGATGGATTCCATCGGTATTTTGACCTATGAATTCGTGCGTCTTTTAGTTCAAGATGGTGATGTTATTGTCTATACACCAGGAGAACGCTTTCAGACAGCAAGTCATGACGGAGTAGACTATCGATATATTCCCATAGGCCGGGATAAAAAACTGCTAAACTATCTGGAAAAAATTCCAGGATTCCAGAATCAAAAACGTCCTATATTTGGTTCGCAACTCTATTACATGGGATATATTTTACAGGTAGCCAATGACTTGAGAAAACAGAAATTTGATGTTGTTCACATTCACAACTTATCTCAGTTTATTCCAGTGATACGAGCCTTGAACCCAGGAATAAAAATTGCCCTGCACATGCATTGTGAGTGGTTGACCCAACTCGATCACAAAATTCTAGAAAAGCGGCTTAGTAAGGTAGATTTAGTTATTGGTACTAGTGAGTATATCACAGCAGGGATTCGCCAGCGTTTCCCTAAATTTGCCGAGCGCTGTCAGCCGGTTTTTAATGGGGTAAACCTTGATCGCTTCATGAATTTCTATGTCAGCCATAATCAGCAAAATGGCAGCACCAACAATCCTGCCAAACGATTACTATACGTGGGGAGAGTATCTCCAGAAAAAGGCTCCCATGTCTTATTAGAAGCTTTTAAAAAAGTGCTCGAGCGCTGCCCTGAAACCAAACTTGATCTCGTTGGTCCTGTAGGTGCATTACCCTACGACTATCTTGTGGGATTAAGTGATGACTCCAAAGTGGCAGAGTTAACGTCATTCTACGGTGATGAAAGTTGGACAGGTTACCTGAGACGATACCTGTCCGAATTAAATGATCACTTTGGTGCTGATCTAGCCAGCCAAGTATCCTTCACTGGCTCCCTTCCTCAATCTAAGTTAGTCAATTATTATCAGCAGGCAGACATTTTTGTATTTCCGTCAGTATGTCACGAAGCATTTGGGATGCCAATTGTGGAAGCTATGGTCGCAGGTCTTCCCATTATTGCTACCCAAGCTGGTGCTTTTCCCGAGATTGTGGAAGATGGTAAGACAGGTCTGCTGGTTGAACGGAGTAATGCTGATGCTTTGGCAGAGGCCATCTTGCAACTTCTTTCTGACCAAGAACTTAGAACATCCATGGGACAAGCTGGACATCAGCGAGCGGTTGAACTATTTTCTTTCGAGAAAGTTGTTGATGATTTACTTACGCAGTACAAGACTATTCTTTGAGGCGTTACTTAATTGAAGTATGAATGCGCGATCGTTTGGCTTTGCTAAAGCCCCCTAAATCCCCCAAACTCCCAAACTTGGGGGGCTAGGGCGTGTCTTCTTGCCTCGGAGATCCCCCTAAATCCCCCTTAAAAAAGGGGGACTTTGAGTATGGCTCCCCCCTTATTAAGGGGGGCTGGGGGGGATCATAATCTTGCGGAAAACTTTGAAAACACGCCCTAGGGGGGCACAATCATACCCAGAATCAGCAACGCCTTATTTTAAAGCAAAAGACAGAAGTGTTGAACATCCTAACAGGGAATAGTGACAAGTGACAAGTTAAAAATGAGCAATAAATTATCCTTACAAACTCTGGTACGCCAGTTTTATCGTTTTCTAATCCATAGTACTAGAGTTGAGTATGACAGAAAAAATCTAAGACGATCGGCGATTATTTTTTCACCCCATCAGGATGATGAAACCCTTGGCTGTGGTGGAACAATTATCCGTAAAAAGCAAGCTGGAGCCGATGTAAAAATTGTTTTTATGACAGATGGTTGTCAATCTCATGCTCATCTGATTCCAGCAAATCAGGTAAAATCAATACGTGCTAATGAAGCCTTGGCAGCCGCTCAAAAACTTGGTATGCAAGAGCATGATGTAAGCTTCCTGGAATTCAAAGATGGAACATTAGATAAAACCCGAAATTTGGCTATCCAGAACGTCGCACAAATTATTCTTAAGTATCTTCCTGAAGAAATTTTTATTCCCTACTACAACGATGGGGTATCTGACCATAATGCTACCAATGAAATTGTCGTAGCTGCACTCAAAACAATTAAATTTGATGTGACAGTTTATGAGTATCCTATATGGTTCTGGAATCACTGGCCTTGGACAAGGGTGGAAGGGAGTAAACCAAATCTAGTCTCCTTTTTTAAAAAAACCATCATGTCAGGGTTTCGCTTACTGAATGATTTTAGATTATCTGTCTATATTGGTGATGTTTTTGATATCAAACGTACTGCCCTAGACCAACATCAATCTCAAATGAAACAACTAATTAATCATCCACGCTGGCTAACCCTGAGAGATGTGTCAGACGGAGAGTTTTTAGACTGCTTTTTTCAAAACTATGAATTATTTCGTCGTTATAGTTTGAATCATAATTATGAATAGTAGCGATAAATTAGCCAATTTGGCAACTTCATTCAAGATAATCATGGAATCATAAGTAACAAGAGTGTTCAAGACCTTTATCAGTCATATCACTTCTGGATATATGGGACATCATATATCCATTTTATTTTTTGTTTATCTGCTCAATTGGTTAGGGAGTAGGGAGTAGGGAGTAGGGAAGTCATAATTCCCATCAATCCTAGTTTCACATCTTATTTGAAAACCCTATATAAAGAAAGAAGTAACAACATGCAACAATTAAATCCACCAGAAAATTTAGTAAACAAATCCTTCACAGACTCATTCTCAGACAACTGTTGTGCAGGTAAAACCATTGGTACTAAAAGTTCCAGTGGTGCAGTTCGTAAGGGTATAGATGTCGAAAAGCTGATTGGGATTGACAATGGCGCATTACGTCTCCAGCCCCTGCTAAAACCTGCGTGGGGCAGACAGGGCATTGCTTATGGTCCCTACACCCGTACCAATGGACTCGCCTTTGCAGTGTTTCTGAGCAATGGTCATAATACATCCCAGACCGAAAGGATTGAGCCCCTTAAAGAACGACTCCATCGGTGGATGATTGGTCCTGAGACAGATAAACCGGCTAAACGGCTTCTGCGTTGGACTTCCAGTCAGGAAAAAAGCAGGATGCTGCGAAAGCTCCTATGGTGGATTCGTAGTACCTCCAGAATTTCCAGATATTTCAAACCGTTTAAATTGCCCAATATTGATGAGAATCTAGCAGTGGGTTGGTTCCCCAGGGAAGTTCCTGTTGACCCAACTGTAGAGGGAAATGCCTTTATTGTTCATGCCACTGGGACAGAAAATGGAGAGTTGTGGACTCGGTTGGGGGGGTATCTGCTCTCAGCATTTAGGGGCTTACAAAATCTCCAGGTTTATTACATTGTAGTTCTGCGGGAAAAGGGAGCTGCCTATTATGCTGCTTCTGTTCCTAATGCTCATGGTCTTGCCGCTTACCCTAACATGCGTCCCATTGCTATTGATCCTTTCAATGATGATGCCACAGTATATGCTGGTGTATACCAAAGTATTCTGGGACAGAATGGTTTTGAAGTCGATACCCGAATCTATGGCGCTAATGTAGCCCAAATTTCAGACATCGCCACCTGGTACGGTACAGCTCACGCAGCAGATGACCTGATTGGTGATGGTTTGCTAGATGGTGCTGAAGCGGACAAGGGTGGTTTCTGGAGTGTCTCTCAAGGAAGTTATGAGTTAACAGCTGATGGTGCTAGAGCCACTCAACCGGAGAGCCTCGCTATGTTGGAGTGTGCCACACCCTCTGGGCTAATCCATTTGCTGGTGGAAACCTCTACTCAGATAACTGGAGTCCGCATTGTGTGGCGTGTTCAGGATAAAAACCAATTCTGGAGTTTCCTAGCAGACGGGGAGAAATGTCAACTTATGATTCAAGACCATGATAGCTGGGAATGTTTAGCTGTTAGCGATCTATGGTATTTACAACCAAGAGCGATCAACTCTTTACAGATATTGGATGATGGTAAGACCTTTAGCCTGTATCTCAATGGCCGGTTAGTCTTTAACAAGTGGTTTACAGATACCCGCCTGGAAAACGCTACCGGTGTTGGCATTGGTGGGGTTAACCCTAATAATAGTCTGTATTTTCGCTCCTTTGAGGCTCACCCACGCACTATCCCTATTCCTTCTGAACTCGACCTGGGCTCCCCTTGGGTAGTAGAGGGTACCGAAATGGCTATCACTGAAGATTTTGCTGGTGCAGCTAGGGACTTGATGGGAAAAACCACTACTAGTGGTAGCAAAGTCTGGCATCGGAATCTTGGGCTAGGGGTAATTGAGCTGACTGGGAATAGTACAGCCAAAGTCCAAGCTGATGCTAAGCATCCTAATCCAGGTCGCACTGCCTACACCATTGATTGGGATCAGCCAGACATAGCGGATTTACAGGTAGACATTACTCCCCCTGGAACTAGACGAGGACAGGGAGAAAAAGGTCGTGGAGGGTTTATCTTTTGGCAGGATGCTGACAATTATATCATTATCAATAACTGGTTAGATGACTGTTACGGTGGTGCTTCAATGTCTTCCTTTTTCTATCTCAATGGCTTTGAAGAATTATTTGATGCTGTCTGGACAAATGTGGGTAAACGCATTTCCTGGGGTGTCTCCCATCGGCTCCGCATGATTTTTGACGGCATGAATTACATGATCTTCATTAATGATGAACCAGTATTGTATCGTGCCCTAACAGATGTTTATCCAGATGCGGCGCGTCTTAGAATTAACCGAGTTGGGATTGTCGCTAACTGGGAATGGGGAAATGATACAGGAAGTGTATTTCAAAATTTTGTAGCAAAGGTTTAGACTAATGAATTTAAGCAATCAACAGGTAACCCTTAACAATGGAGTAGGTGCAGGACTAAAATTCCATGGGGATGGTTCTAATCCTGATTTTGCACGTGGTACCTATGAACTTCCGCTTCAGAACGCTTTAGCAAGCTGCTTAAACCGTGATCATATCTTCTATGATATCGGTGCCAATATTGGCTTTTTTACTGTTATCGCTGCGAAGCTAGTTGGGCCATCTGGACAGGTTTATGCTTTTGAGCCAGTCCCAAACAATGCTGACATTATTCTACGGAATGTCGAGCTTAATAATTTCTCCAATGTTACTGTTTTCCCACAAGCAGTTTCTGAGTCAACCGGAACTGGAGAATTGTTGCTGGCTCATCATTCAGGGGGAGCGACTTTAGCTACAGCGGGTACACCTCCAGATCTCAGGGGTGAAATGACAGTTGACCTTGTGTCTATTGATGATTTGGTGTCTCAAAAGACTTTGAAACCCCCAACTGTTGTCAAAATTGATGTGGAAGGAGCAGAAATTAATGTTTTAAGGGGGATGATTCAAACTATTAAAGACTATCAGCCCATCCTGATTTATGAAGTAGATGATGGGAATCAAGAGTCCTTCAAACTGAAGAATCAAACCATTGAGATGTTTATTGACTCTCTAGGATATAAAATCATGCCCCTGGAACCAGCTTATCCCAATATTCCTTGGTATGTTGGACATGCGATCGCGTTTTCAAATCTCAACTGAAAATGCTATAAGCGCGTTTGTATCTGGGTTGTAAACACACGAATTGCCGAAAAAGGCAAAAGGCAATAGGCATGCTAGCAATAGGGGAAAGTTGCGTAGGGTGCGTAGGGTGCGTTAGGGGCGGGCTTGCCCTCATGTTCAACCTCGTAGCCAGTGTTGGGGCAGCCCGCCCCGTAACGCACCACCCAAGGGCTAGCGTCATTTTCCGCCTCTTCGCGCTTTGTTGGGACAGCCCGTTTGAAAATTGTAACGGGCAAGATGCCCATTCCACGCCTGATGCCCATTCCACCCACCGGGTCAAACAGCTTTAATGAGATCCACCCCGCCGAATTCTAGGCGAATTCTAAAATATGCTCAGCAGTAATTTGAGCTTGTTCCAGGTGAGGCACATGACCACAGTCTTTAATCCAGATTAATTGAGATTGTGCGATCGGCGAAGCCGCGCCAAAGGCGATCGCATTTTTAAACTTGCTAGCAGCAGCAGTCCCTAAAATTTGGTCATGGTCACCCCATAAAATTAGAGTTGGCTGGCTAATCTGAGCCAGCTTATCCCCAAAATCACCATAACCACCACTTTTGGTAAACGCAATCAAGGCTTGATTCCAACCAGGCATTTCTAGGTGCAATGCAGCACAAATTCGGGCATCTTCAGAGGCCCAACCTTTATCATAGTAAGCGTTTTTACTTATACCTTGCCTTACCTTGGGATTAGCCAAAAATGCTGTGGCTAGGTAGCCTAAGGGCGGAAATAAGAACTTCCCCATCGGGGGAGCCTTGGTGCAGCCAGCACTATCTATTAATACTAACTGTTTAACAACCTGGGGGTAAGTGAGGGTAAAATCAATCGCCGCTGCACCCCCCATAGAAGCACCGACTACAATCACTGGTGTTCTAATCAGGGTTTTCCAGAAATAATAGAGATGGGTTGCGATGGCATTGGGACTAAATGGAGTCCCTGCCATGCGGTCAGTAAACCCAAAACCCAACAAATCCACTGCCCAAGTTTCATTTTCCTGAGCCAGCAGTGGTAGCAAGCGGCGCAATTCCAGCACGGAACTATCAAAGCCATGGAGTAACAGAATTGGTGTGCCACCCTTACCCTGATTAACGTAAGTTGTGGCAATGGCCTGGGGGCTCAGGGGAGTTGAGATAGCTTGACGCTGGATACTTTGAGCAAGGTCAATCGAGGTAGACTCAACTAGCTGCTTGGTATTGGAGGGCAGAAAATCAGGAAACATCAGTTGAATTGCTGTAATCAGAGGACAATCCTGATTCTCCCCCTCACAAGCGCAATTGTGTTAGTCAGTGCTTGTCTTGCACGGATGAGCACTCCGGAACTATTGCCTCTTGCCTCTTGCCTCTTGCCTATCAATAAAACTTGAAATTTGAGAACCCTGTGTCTTTAGACCGGGGATGAAAAACAGAGACGGGGTTGACCCCGTCGTGTCCTCAGGGCTGTTTCATTCTAACAAAACCCAAAGCCTAGACCACTTGTTACGAAGCCATCTTTGGGCTTCGGTAATTGAGTCGAAGCCCAAAATTCGGAAAAGATTCAGAGCTACTGTGTTGAGAATAGAAAAGTTAGTAGTAGCTTGAGTGTCATTAAAAGAACAATGATCTTCCTGTAAAATCACATCTTTAATCCAATGCAATTTATTTTCGATTGCCCAGTGTCCTTTAATTTTATCAGCAAATACTTTAGCTGTTTCTGACAAGCTACTGATATAATAAGCAATATTAGTATAATTAGCATTTCCTCTTTTTCCTTGTCTAACTACTTTTATAAAACTCTTGACATCCCACCAATATAAGCAAAAATAAGCCGGAGGATCAAACACGTAAGTAGTGCGCTCAATTTCTCGGCCATGACTCTTGTCAATAGTGCAATTAACTGTAATTGGTGTTTGATGAGTACTAACATATTCTAGATAATTATAGAGTGTTTTTTGATTTTTTTTAACGGCAATAGTATAATGATTATTTGAGTCAATAATAGCTTGAGTAGTTGCTTTTTGGCAATGAAGAGCATCGAGAGTAAATACTTGATTCTGAAGGGGGCAAGTTCTTATAGCTCCTTGGACTTGGTGAATTTCTGAACTTTTCTTATTTTCAAGCGGTGCGACCCCGCGCTTTTTCAAAGCGCTAGGGAACGCGCACCAAGAGAAATAGTTTAAATTTAAAACTACCCCTGACTTCTGACTAAACAAAGAAACGATTACCACAAAATTTTGATAATTATTGTGACAATTATTAACAGTAATTCTTAAAGTTTTACCATCAATAGCTATCCAATCTCTTAAGGATTTATCAAAAGCAAACTGACTTGCCCACTGATTAAAAATCTCCAATAAATTTAAACAATCTACACAAGCGCATCACTCGTCGAATGGTTGAATAAGAAGGAACTCTCTCCGGGACAATATTTAAGGTAGTCAATAATAAGTCTTGATTAAATCTAGCAAAATATCCTAAAGCTCTATACCCAGTATATCCTTGCATGAGTCCGAGAATGATAATTAATAAAACCCTCCATAAAGGATGCCGTTGTCCTTGGAGTTTACGAAAGTCCTTGACTTTTTTGAGAGCTTGAATTAGGCTATTCATAGATAAACTTTTTATAATTAAATAGCGTTCGCTTTTATTTTACAGTATCGGCGAACGCTTTTTGTTTTGTTGATATCATTCGCTTTTTTATTCCGTTGCCCAAGCTTTTTGCGCTTAGAGAATTTAAGACTTTTTTAGGTTGAAATACTTAAATAATAAAAAAAGGGTGAAGCCGTTACTTCAAGGCGGTTTCAGAACCTCAGAAAAAATTTTTACATCGACAATGAAACAGCCCTGCGTCGTGTCCTGGCTATTTACCTCTTTGGCTCTCGATATATTTTTTGACTATTTCAGTACTGACTTGACCTGTTGACGCTACGAAATAGGTTGGAGTCCAAAGTGATGGTAATTTCTTCAAACTTGGAAACTCCTTTCTTAAATGATGAGAAGCTCGTCCTTTTATCCATCGCGCTATTTCAGCAGGAGATTCATGAGTTGGGGCATTGATAAATAGATGGACGTGGTCAGGCATTATTTCTAGGGCGATCAAGTTCCAACCATGTTCAGATACTAAACTAAATTGAAGATTATCTCTTGAAGTCGTCGAGCTACATGCTCTACTAGCACTGGCTTTCGACGTTTTGGCACAAAAACGAAATGATAGTTGATTGATGACAGAGATCCTTCGGTACGGCGGTATTCATGGTCTTTTGAGGATAATTTTGCCATTGTTCCCAATTTTTGTTGACGAGGGATGTAGTATCAATGATAATGGTATACAAAGAGGCGAAGCAAATTGTACAGAACAATACCGGTAAGAGCGACGTTTTCAGACGAAGAAAAGGCTTTTTGGGTCTTTCAATGCGAACAAGCAAATAGCTTGTATAATTGCGCCATATATTACGCCAAGCAAAAACATTATCAATGGCTACAAGACCAGGATGCTTACACTACTTTCTGGTGCAAAGATGAACTTAAATGTGGCTGGAAGACTTACAAATGTGCGACTAGGTATCCAGAACTAGATAAAGCTTTGAAGCTCAGTCCCCATTACAAAGGAATGGCGGCACAATCCGCTCAACAAACCTTAAAGACGGTAGGGGAAGCAATTGCTAGCTACAATCAGTTAGTCGGACTTTATTACAAAGGAAGTGTAGACAGGCCAAAATTTCCTAGATATAGGAAGAAAGGCGGCCTAGCGTCTGTTACTTTTCCAAGACAAGCCTTGACTTACAAAGAAGGTTTATTTTACCCATCTGTAAGCAAAGAAAGTAAGCCAGAATTACTAACCAAGATATCTCTTGAACTTCCTGATTTTATAGATTCAGATTGGGTAAAAGAAGTTACAATCCGCCCCTGTTACGGGCAGCTATGGATTGACTGGGTCATTGACGACGGAAAAAAACCAGTTTCTGTTAATAGCAAATTGGATTATTCTCAAGCCCTGGGTATAGATCATGGTGGAGACAACTGGCTCACCTGCGTGACCACCTTAGGTCAAAGTTTTATCATTGATGGAAAAAAACTTAAATCAATGAATCAGGGGCATGCCCGCTTAGTCGCTAAACACAAAGCTGGTAAATCGGATTTTTATTGGGATTCTAATCTTGATCGTATTCAATTAAAGCGCAACAACCAAATGCGCGACGCTATAAACAAGGCAGCTAGATTTATTGTAAATCGCTGCTTGGCTGACGGCATAGGAAACATTGTTTTCGGATGGAATGAAGGACAAAAACAACGCTCCAACATGGGAAGAAGTGGGAATCATAAAAATGTAATTATCCCCACTAAACGATTGATAGAAAGACTAAGACAGCTTTGTTCTGAATATGGAATTAAGCTAATAACGACTGAGGAGTCGTATACGAGTAAAGCGTCTTTCTTGGATGGAGATTCCTTGCCGAAATATGGTGAAAAACCCGCAGGATGGAACCCTTCCGGAAAAAGAGTTAGGCGTGGATTGTATAGAACAGCCTCAGGAAATTTGATCAACGCCGATACTAACGGCGCTGCCAATATCCTACGAAAAGTAACCACACAGTCCTTTGACATGACCAAGGTGGCTAGGGAAGCTTTGACACTTCCACATCGATACGATTTATTCAATTCCATGTCTAAATCATATCGATATAAAAGTGAAGAAGGACGGGTTTACCCTCCTTCGTAACATCCTTATAGAATCCCCCTCTTTTAAGTGGGGGAGATGTCAACCCTACCCAAATACTTTTTCAGCAAGCCCTAAGTAACTGATGGGCTGAACTTATTACCCAGTAATGATTTTAGCTTGCATGTCACCCCCCCCCAGGATTATTTGTCTTTCACTTGTGCTTTTTCAATGCAGGCCATCAGCTTTTGAGCGAAAACCTGAACATGAGGTTCTGTCACCATTGAGATATGGTCGCCTGGAACATCATAAATCTCCACTGGTTTAGAAGAAAATGGACTCCACCCGAAGTCCGGAAGACTCATGTTTTGAGGACGAAGAGATTCATATACCTCTTTTTTTATATTTTCTGGCTTAAGATTGTCTGGCTGTGGGTTAATAGACCGAAATAAAGTAATTGGAGTAGGGTAAACCTCCTCTGGAAAATAAGAACAAAGGTTATTTGTCTTCATAACTCTCAAAAAACCACGAAGTTGCTTAATCCCTGCTCCGGGCGGGTAAAAATTGATTTGTTGCAACTGTTTGTAGAGGTAGCTTAATTGATCATCTGGAGTTAGCTTTTCAAGTGCTTCGTAGGATACCTCTAGCTCTTTATCGAATAGATATCCTAGCAACTTACTAATGGCAACCATCCACATCGCATCATTCCAGCCTAGACTTGTCATCTTATTTCCAGGCTCTGGTGCAGTAGTATCTAGGATTGCTAGTAAAGCAACTTCCTGTCCCTGTTTTTGTAATTGTAGAGCCATTTCCAGAGCGACCTTTCCACCAAAAGAATGACCACCCAGTAGATAGGGTCCCTGAGGCTGAACTGATTGTATTTCTTGGATATTATGAGCAGCTATGTCCTCAACTCGGGTATAAGGCTCTGATTCTCCATCAAGACCAATAGCTTGCAAACCATAGAAGGGTTGTTCTGAACTTATATAGCGAGCTAAGTAAGAATAATAAACAACATTCCCTCCACCTCCAGGTACTAAGAAGAAAGGTCGCTTATTACCATTAGGTTTAATGGGAACGAGGGCAGACCAAGAAATAGAATCTGTTGACTCCTGGAGAATACTTGCAAGTTGTTCAATTGTCTGACCTTTGAAGATAGTAGCTAGGGGGAGATTTTTACCAAATTGCTTCTCAATCTGAGACATGAGACGAACAGCGATCAGGGAATGACCACCAAGGTCAAAGAAGTTGTCTTGAACCCCGATGGGATACACATTCAGAACTTCTGACCAAATTTGGGCGAGTTGACGTTCTACAGGATCGCGAGGTAGGATAAAATCTCCTTCCAACTTCGCTTCTGGTGCAGGTAAAGCCTTGCGATCGACCTTGCCATTGGGGGTTAAAGGTAAAGCTTCTAAAATGACAAAAGCTGATGGCACCATGTAGTCTGGCAATTTCTGTTGCACAAACTGATGTAACTCACTTTTACTGAGGGGGTTTTCTTCACTGACTATGTAAGCTACCAGCCGTTTATTACCTGGGTTGTCTTCCCGCGCCACCACTACCACTTGTGCAACCTGGGGATGGCTACTGAGTATGGCTTCGATTTCTCCCAACTCAATGCGGAAACCTCTGATTTTTACTTGATGGTCTATCCGACCGATAAATTCGATATTGCCATCTGGTAAGTAGCGAGCTAAATCTCCTGTTTTATATAATTTTGAGTTATGGTCAAAGGGGTTAGCGATAAATTTTTCTGCCGTTAATTCTGGACGGTTGAGGTAGCCTCTAGCTAATCCATCTCCGCCTATGTGTAGTTCTCCTGGTACTCCTATCGGTACTGGTTGAGTGTTGCTATCTAAAATGTAGATTTGAGTATTAGGAATAGGACTACCAATAGAAGGTTCAGTCTTAGTTCCCTTTTCTAACAAAGTAAATGTGGAATATGTTGTATCTTCTGATGGACCGTAAAGATTGTATACACCCTGAACACTTTCCTGCTGGTATAGTTTTTGTACCAGTTGATTTGTAAACACTTCACCAGCTAGGTTAATTATTTTTACATTTGAAGGTATAGCCTTGATTCTTAAAAGTTCAGTAACTGCCGAAGGAACTGTATTAATTAGAGTTACTTTATATGCCTTTTTAACATTAGGTAAATCTAAGGCATTCTTGGCCAGAATTACTTGACAACCACAACTTAATGTCGCAAATATTTCAAAAATAGATAAGTCAAAACAGATAGAGGTAGAGGCTAATACACCAGCAAGTTGCTCGATTGTAAATATCTTTTTAGCCCAATTGCATAAAGCTACTGGACTATGATGTTCAATGGCAACTCCTTTGGGCTTACCTGTAGACCCAGAAGTATAGATTACATAAGCCAAATTCTCTGCTGTTACCTTACTGGGAAGATTTTGAATACCTTGATTAGCAATAGTTTCCCAATCATTATCCAAACACACTACCTCAGCTTGATGTTCTGGCAAGGATGCTACTAATGACTGCTGAGTCAGCAATACTGACACTCCTGCATCAGATAGCATATAAGCTAAACGTTCCGATGGATAATTTGGGTCTAATGGTACATAAGCTCCTCCGGCTTTGAGTATGGCTAATAATCCTACTACCATCTCTACTGAACGCTCTACACATATTCCCACTAGCGTTTCTGGAGCTACTCCCAATTTTTGCAAGTAATGGGCTAGTTGATTGGCTTTAGTATTTAATTGGGAGTAAGTTAAACTTTGCTGTTCAAAGACCACTGCTACTGCATCTGGTGTTTTCTCTACTTGCTCTTCAAATAACTGATGGATACATTTATCTCTAGGATAATCTGTTTTAGTGTTGTTCCACTCCACCAATATCTGATGTAGCTCTGATGGTTTCATTAGTGGCAACTGCAATACTTTCTGTTCGGGATTTGCCACCACTGCTTCTAACAAATTCTGGAAATGTCCCATCATTCGAGCTATTGTCTCTGGCTCAAAGATATCGGTGCTGTAAACACAATAAGCTTCTATACCAGATGAAACTTCCCAACAGTGAACTTCCAAATCGAATCTAGTGAAATCAAAGTCAAATTCCATTTCACTTACCCTTAAGCCTGGTAGATTCCAAGCCTCCATTTTGTTATTCTGGAGAGCAAACATCACCTGTACTAAAGCGTTATGACTTAAGTTTCGTTCCGTTTGCAATTCCTCCAGTAGCTTTTCAAAGGGTAAATCTTGGTAATTGTAAGCGTCTAACGTAGTTTTTCGTACTCGTTCTAATAATTTTCTGAAGGTAGGGTTATCTGACAAGTTAGCCCGCAAAACAAGGGTATTAACAAACATACCAATTAATGGTTCTATTTCCCTTCGATTGCGGTTGGCAATGGGAGAACCCACTACTAGATCGGACTGACCACTGTAGCGCGATAGTAAAACAAAAAATGCAGTCAGCAGAGTCATAAATAATGTGCTTCCTGACTCTTGGCTTAACTGTCTCAGTTTTTGAGTTAAATTGGAGTCAAGCTGAAAATACTCCATCCCACCTTTAAAAGTAGGTTCAGTAGGACGAGGGTAGTCGGTAGGAATATCCAGAATAGGGGAAATTCCAGACAACTGTTTTTTCCAGTAATTCAGTTGTTTCTCAAGGACTTCTCCTGTCAACCATTCTCGTTGCCAGCTAGCAAAGTCCGCGTATTGGATGGGCAACTCTGGTAAAGCCGATGGCTTTCCTTGAGCAAAAGCCTCATACAGAGTTGATAACTCTCTAACTAAAATTCCCAAAGACCAACCATCAGAGATAATATGATGCATGTTTATCAGCAACACATGATGTTCTGACTCTAGTTGCAACAAAGTAACTCGTAGCACTGGACTGTTAGCTATGTCAAAAGTTGCCATAGCTTCCTGTCTGACTAATTTTTTAACCTTTTCTGACTGCTGGTAAGTCGAGTCACCACTTTGCAAATCTACCACAGTCAGTGGCAGTTCCATTACAGGATCAACTATCTGTACGGGTTGTCCATTTATTTCGGGGAAACTAGTTCTTAAAGTTTCATGGCGTTGGATGATTTCTTTCAGGCTTTGCTCCAAAGCTACAACGTTTAAAGGCCCCTTCAGGTTTAAGGCAATTGGCTGATTATAGGAAGAGTTATCAGGAAATAGCTGCTTGAGAAACCATAACCTTTCCTGAGCAAAAGATAAGAGCAACTTACCATCCCTAGGAATTTGTTTAATAGTCGTTGCTAATGATTCTTGAGTTGTGTGAGCTTTCCGCAGAAACTCTATGATTTCTGTTTTGCGCTCAACCATATCTTGTCTCATTTCTGGTGTGATTACTCCCTTCGGAGCATGACAACCTAATTGCCCTTTATCTATCCAAAGTTTGACCCCTAGATTTTGCAGGTATGATACAAATTCAAATGTTTTCATAATAAAAATGCCTCATGTTCTTTTGTTTCAGAAATTAATGAAGTCTGATTTTGAGCAACTTGATGCAGCACTTCAAGGTTCTGGGCAATGTCAGCAATAGTAGGGGACTCAAATAAATCCTGCAAAGTCACTTCCTTCTCAAAAGCTTGTTGTATCCTAGACACAACTTGAGTAGCTAGCAAAGAATGCCCCCCCAATTCAAAGAAGTTATCGTGTATTCCCACCTTTTCTATTCCCAACACTTCTTGCCAAATCTCTGCTAATGCCTTCTGTGTCTCCGTCTGGGGAGCTACATACTCCGTTGACACACTACTAGCCACATCCGGTACAGGCAATGCCTTACGGTCTACCTTACCGTTAGGAGTCAGAGGCAGTTGCGACAACACCATCAACCCCGATGGCACCATATACTCTGGCAACCGCGACTGTAGATACTCTCTCAACTGCGGTATCAGTTCCTTTCTGAACTGGGAACTCAAAGGATTATTCCCATAATTACTCCAGTTAGCTGCTACCACCGATTTTTGAGTTAGGGGTGTTAACACTATCCCTTCTTTGGCTAACTCACTGCGCACAAATACCCCATCCATCAATTCCGGACTACCTTGTCCAGACCAACACAACTCTAAGCTATACCCTAAAGATGCACTTAGTTCATATAACCTCTCTGGGTCAATGCTCTTGGTTTCCTTTGACTCTAAAAACTGCCTCAACTGCTGCACATTCTGTTTTGATTCTGGCTGTGATAGCAACTCTACCAACTCTACATCATTAGCTACTCTGCCATTGACTAAACCACTAAAGCAAATTGATTCTGGCCCTTTGTCTCGCAGATAAGTTTCTATCTGTTGAACACTCAGAGCCGCTCCACTTTCTACAGTCGGTGTTATTACTTTTCCTGGTTGTGCCTCTATGTGCAACAGCACGCTATAGCGATATTTGTTCAGTTCATTGTGTTCTGTTCCCCTCTGTAAACGGATTTGTACATGAGTTATTTCTGGATGTTTTTCTTTGAGAGCTACAAACAACTCTGGTGACACTAACAACTCGGTTTCCTGCTCCATTTTTATGTCTATCTTTTGCTTGAGTTGTTGGCACGACAGTGAGGGAGTTGCTTGATACAGCTGCACCGAACTGTGAAAGGCTTTCATTAATGGCCTACTCCGGATATCCCCTAAGAAAATCATCCCTCCTGGTTTGACTACCCGGATACTGTTTTCTATTACTTGCAACAGATACTCCACACTAGGGAAATACTGGACTATTGAACTCAGTAGCACTACATCGAAACTGTTATCTGGTATATCAGCCATGTCTTCAGCTCGTTTCTGTGCTAAGGAGACATGACTATATTTGTCTGGTTCCTGTTCTATTTGTTGTTTGATGTATTCTAATGAGACCTTGGAGATATCTGTGCCTAAATATTTTTGTGTCTGGGGTGCAATTTGAAATAGCAGCATTCCTGTGCCACAACCTATTTCCCACACACTCTCTGGTTTCTGGGCTAATACTTGGCTAACAATATCCCCTGCCCAGATGCGCATTTGCTCTACTGGTATGGCTTGGTTGTCATAGTTACTTAACCACCCTTGATTATTGAATAGTGGGTCACTTACTTCACTGAGTTGATTATAGATTTGTTGGTTGAATATGTTTTGCCAACTGTCTACTTGAGTTTCTGATAGTTCGGGGTTGGTGGTGGTGGTAGTTTGAGTTTCGGGTACTATGTATGCTACTAAACGTTTATCTCCTGGATTGTCTTCTCTTGCTACTACTACTGTTTCTTTGACTTGAGGGTATGAATTGATAACTGCTTCTATTTCTCCTGTTTCGATGCGGAAACCTCGGATTTTTACTTGGTGGTCTATTCTACCCAAGAATTCGATGTTCCCATCCCCTAAGTAGCGAGCCAAATCCCCTGTCTTATATAGTTTTGACTTTTGACTTCCCAACTTCTTAGGGAGGGGTGGGTTTACTTTTGAGTCCTCAAAAGGGTTGGGAATAAATTTGGAGGCTGTGAGTTCGGGGCGGTTGTGGTAGCCTCTGGCTAAACCATCTCCTCCGATGTGGAGTTCTCCTGCTACTCCTATGGGGACTGGTTGCAAATTTCTATCCAAAATATATACTTTGGTATTGGATATTGGCTTACCAATAGGTGGTGCAATACTGCCCTCCTGACCTGAAACTACCAACCCAGAGGTTGTAACAACTGTATTCTCTGTCGGACCATAGTTATTAAATACACAGAATGGTAAAGCTGCCGATGGGTAATTGTGCAGTTTGTCTCCTCCTGTGAGTACAGTTCTCAATTCTGTTTCTGCTGACCATTCTAAGGAACACAAATTCTCCAATAGAGGTGTGGGCACAAAACTAATTGTTATTTGTTCTGAGATTAGCCAATTTCTGAGTGCTTCTGGAGACAGACGAGTTTCTGAGTTTACTACATGTAAGCCAGCACCTGCACTCAGGTAAGGCCAGATTTCCCAGACAGAGGCATCAAAACCTACTCCTGCTATTTGAGACGCTCTGTCTGATGATTTGACTTCAAAAGTACGTTGATGCCAGAACACTAGATTTAATAATCCTTGATGGGGAATAGTTACTCCTTTTGGTTTACCCGTCGAACCTGAAGTATAGATAACGTAAGCTAACTGATTAGCTGTTACTTGATTTTCGGGTATTTGCTGACTCTGTTGATTAATAATTTCTTCATCTGTATCCAAACAAATCACAGTTTCTATGGTTTCCGATAGATGATGCTGCCATTTCTGTTGAGTCAGTAGTATAGAGAGTTGTGCATCTTCTATCATGTAATTGAGACGCGAAGTTGGATAATTTTGGTCTAATGGCACATAAGCTCCTCCGGCTTTGAGTATGGCTAATAAACCTACTACCATCTCTACTGAACGCTCTACACATATACCGACTAGCATTTCTGGAACTACTCCCAATTTTTGCAAGTAATGGGCTAGTTGATTGGCTTTGCTATTTAATTGAGAATAGGTTAGCTTTTGCTCCTCAAATACTACTGCTATTGCGTCTGGGGTTTTCTCTACTTGTTCTTCAAATAACTGATGGATACATTTGTCTTTTGGGTAATCTGTTATGGTATCGTTCCACTCTACCAGTATCTGGTCTAGCTCTTTCTGTGTCATTAATGGCAACTGACTAATAGGTCGCTCGGTTGTCTCTACTGCTGCTTTGAGTAAGTTTTGATAATGTGACAGCATCCTGCTAATAGTTTCGGCTTCAAACAAGTCTTGGTTATAGGCACAGAATCCTTTGATTTCCTCTCCTACTTGGGATAGATGTAACTCTAAGTCAAACCTCACTGTCATCTCAGCTCCTGCCCCTTCATACCAACCTACTTCTAAGTTAGGTAAGCTAAAGGATGGTTTGAAGATTTCCGACTGCTGCACCGCAAACATCACCTGAAATAAGGGGTTTTGCGATAGTGCCCGTTCTGGTTGCAACTCTTCTACCAATTTCTCAAAGGGTATGTCTTGGTGACTATAAGCTTCTAGAGCTGTTTGTTTAACCCTGTTTAATACCTCTGTAAAACTAGGGTCTCCTCCCAGGTCTGTGTACATGACTAGGGAGTTGACAAAGAAACCTATCAACCCTTCTATTTCTGAGCGGTTGCGGTTAGCTATGGGTGTTCCTACTGCTATACTTTCTTGACCACTGTAACGAGACAGCAATACTTTGAATACTGCTAACAGGGTCATAAATAGGGTAGTTCCCTGCTTTTGGGTCAGTTGTTTAACTTTTGATGTTAGTGCTGCTGGTATGTTTATGGGTATACCTGCTCCATTAAAAGTTTCAACTGCGGGTCGGGGATGGTCTGTGGGTAGTTGTAGTTGAGGTAAGTCAAGGAGCTTTTGCTTCCAATAGTTGAGTTGGGTTTCTAGGGTTTCACCTTGTAAGTAGTTCCTTTGCCACACTGCAAAGTCGGCATATTGTATGGGTAGCTCTGGTAATGGGGATGGTTGGTCTTCCAGTGTGGCAGTGTAAATAGCCGAGAGTTCTTTGGGTAATACTGTGAGCGACCAGCCATCAGAAGCGATGTGATGTAATGTGATTTGCAGTATGTGTTCTGTTGTTCCTAGTTGATACAACTGAGCCCGTATGGGGGGGTCTACTTCTAGATTGAATGAAAGTTCATTTTCTTGTTGGAGTAGTTGTTGTAATTTGGTGGTAGCTTCTGATGGTGTTAACCCACTTAGGTCAATTATGGGTAGTTCTAATTCAAAGGGGGGTTTAATTATTTGTGCTGCTGTGCCGTTGATTTCACTGAAGGTGGTTCTCAGGGTTTCATGGCGAGCAATGATTTGGTTGATACTTTTTTGCAGGGCTACATAGTCTAGTTTACCTACTAGATGTAGGATTAATGGCATATTGTAGGCGTTGCTACTCAAGGCCATTTTTTCAATAAACCATAACCTTTGTTGTGCATAGGATAATGGGATAACTTGCTCCCTAGAAATCATTGGAATAGCTTGACTTTCCTTGGCAGTTGGGAGCAACTGCTGCTGTCGGAGCTTTTCCAATACCTGTTCTCGTTGTTTTGGCGAAAGATTAGCCAAACGTTTTTTTATATCATTCATTATTGATCAACCTCAGCTAAAATTTGTTCAAGTATATTACTGTCTACTTGTTGCAATTGTTGTTCAACTAAAACTTCTGCTAGTTGAACGATAGTAGGATTTTCAAATAACCTACTGATAGGTAACTCCACTTGAACAGTATTTTGCACCCGAGACACAACCTGAGTTGCCAGCAGAGAATGGCCACCCAATTCAAAGAAGTTATCATGTATCCCTACCTTTTCTATTCCCAACACTTCTTTCCAAATCTCTGCTAATACCTTCTGTGTCTCTGTTTCAGGAGCTACATACTCTGTTGACACACTACTTGCATCCAGTGCAGGCAAAGCCTTACGGTCTATCTTACCATTGGGAGTCAGTGGCAGTTGTGATAACATCATCAACCCTGATGGCAGCATATACTCTGGCAACTGCGACTCCAGATACTCTCTCAACTGTGCTATCAGTTGCTTCCCTAGATACGAACTCAAGGGATTATTCCCATTACCTGTTACAACCGATTCTTGATTCAATAGTTGTAAGTCATAAGGGCTAACTGTTTCTGTTTCCGCAAATAACCTTTGATAAAAAGGAGTTTGCTTAAACTGTTGTTTCCAGTGATAAGAAATGTGTTCAAAATCAATATATTCTCCTTGTTGCCTGATAATACGTCCTTGGATAGCATAATCTGGATTCAAATTATTATCGCCAAGCTTTCGGCTACAAACAGCTTCTATCACATCTCCTTCACTCACATCAATACCAGGCTCAAACACTGGAAAATAAACTGGTAACCAAGAATGCTCATGTTCGATAATATCTATACACTCACTCTCAATAGTATGCAAATTTAACCAGACCATAAAACCATCTAATCTGCCTGATTTTTCTATCTTTAACTGAATTTGATGAGTCAAATCTGTATCTAAAGATTTAGTAAAGTCTAAATCCTCAAATATTTCTCGATTGGAAAGTAAATTTGCTTGAGGAAATCCTTTAATACAAACCCGTAAATCAAAAGGATACCCAACCTGTTCAAAAATTTTCTGGGTATAATAACCAGAAACCTTTGTGAATCTGGGTTGATTGAGTAATGCTTTTGGAAGAGTTACTGCTGCAATCTTAGTCACACTTCTTTCGGGAATCATCGCACCGTCTGGCTTCAAAAACCTTCTGGCATTATTAATAATTACTGCTGCTCCTTCAGAACCACCTATTGCTCCCACAATTTCCGAAACACATACATCCGCTAACTCTGGTAGGTTAACCGTCATCGCATCTCCATGTATGATTTCAATCTGTGCCGATAATCCCAACTTATCCACGCAAGCTTTAGCTAACTGACTGGTTTCTCGATCTCTCTCAATAGCATAGATTTTATTAGCTCCTGCTTGGGCACAAAATCTCGCCAAAATAGCATCCTTACCTGTACCAATTTCTACCACTACTCGATCTTTAACAAGTTGATTAATTGCCACTTGATAACTTTGGTTTCGACGATGGTCATTAGTCATCGCATAGTACAATAACTCATCATAAACATAGTATTCTGCTATTGATGGCCAAAGTTCTATGCCTTTCATCTTCTGGATATTTTGTTCCAATTCTGGTTCGGGAACAAAATATGCTACCAACCGCTTGTTCCCTGGAGTATCTTCCCTGTCGATTACTACAGCTTGTTGGACTTGGGGATGCCTCCTGAGAACTGATTCAATTTCTCCAGGTTCAATTCGGAAACCTCGTATCTTCACCTGATTATCTATGCGACCAATAAACTCAATATTTCCATCCGGTAAGTAACGAGCTAAATCTCCTGTTTTGTACAGCCTCTCCTCGGTTAAATTCCTCAAAGGATGGGAAATAAATTTTTCCTGTGTTAATTGAGGTTGGTTAAGATAGCCACGAGCTAAACTAACACCACCTATATAAATTTCACCAGCTACTCCTATGGGAACTGGTTGTAAATTCCTGTCTAGGATGTAGATTTGAGTATTGCTGATCGGCCTACCTATAGCTGGCACAGAACACTCTGGTGAGCATTCGGCCATGGTGGCACAGACTGTTGATTCTGATGGTCCGTAGGCGTTAACAAATTGTCGCCCCACAGACCACTGGGATATTAGCTCTGGTGGGCAAGCTTCTCCTGCTACCACTATGGTCTTTAAATCAGGTAATTCCTCTTTGGGCATCACTGCCAGAGCTGAGGGGGGTATGGTGATATGGGTGATTTTTTTCGACTGCAACCACTGACTCAGACCAGCTCCAGGCATTAAGGTATCTCGGCTGCCCATATACAAACTGGCTCCTGAACCTAAAGCCATGACTATTTCCCAGATAGAGGCATCGAAACTTAATGATGCGAACTGAAGCACTCTACTGTTTGAGTTGACTTGAAACGCTTGAATTTGAACTGTAACCAGATTACACAGTCCCTTGTGTTCTACCAATACTCCTTTCGGTTTACCTGTGGAACCTGATGTATAAATTATGTATGCTAAATTTTGGGGGCTGACTTCACTCTTGACTTTTTCTGGTGTTTCAGTTGCAATTTTTTCCCAATCTCTATCTAAAAAAACTACTTTGGCTTGATGTTGAGGGAGTTGAGCTAATAATTGTTGTTGAGTTAGTAACACTGACACTTGGGAGTCACCGAACATATACTCCAGGCGTTCTTGGGGATAGGCCGGGTCTAATGGCACATAAGCTCCTCCCGCTTTGAGTATGGCTAATAAACCTACTATCATTTCTACTGAACGCTCTACACAGATACCCACTAAGGTTTCTGGAACTACTCCCAATTTTTGCAAATAATGGGCTAGTTGATTAGCTTTGCTATTTAATTGAGAATAGGTCAGCTTTTGCTCTTCAAATACTACTGCTATTGCATCTGGGGTTTTCTCTACTTGTTCCTCAAATAACTGATGGATACATTTGTCATTTGGGTAATCTGTTTTCGTATTGTTCCATTCCACCAGTATTTGGTCTAACTCTGCCTCTGTCATTAATGGCAACTGGCTGATGGGTCGCTCGGTCGTCTCTACTGCTGCTGATAGTAAGTTTTCATAATGTGACACCATGGGACTAATTGTTTCGGCTGAGAACAAGTCTCGGTTGTAAGCACATAATCCTTTGATTTCTTCTCCTACTGGCCACAGATGTAACTCTAAGTCCATCCGCACTGTCATCTCAGCTCCTGTCCCTTCATACCAACCTACATCTAAATTCGGCAGGCTAAAGGATGGTTTGAATATTTCCTCCTGCTGCACCGCAAACACTACTTGAAATAACGGGTTTTGCGATAGTACCCGCTCTGGTTGCAACTCTTCTACCAACTTCTCAAAGGGTATATCTTGGTGAGAGTATGCTTCTAGAGCTGTTTGTTTGACTCGGTTTAATACTTCTGTGAAACTTGGGTTTCCTCCTAGGTCTGTGTACATGACTAGGGAGTTGACAAAGAAACCTATCAATCCTTCTATTTCACTGCGGTTGCGGTTAGCTATGGGTGTTCCTACTGCTATACTTTCTTGACCACTGTAACGAGATAACAATACTTTGAATACTGCTAACAGGGTCATAAATAGGGTAGTTCCCTGCTTTTGGGTGAGTTGTTTAACTTTTGATGTTAGTGCTGCTGGTATGTTTATCGGTATACCTGCTCCATTAAAAGTTTGAACTGGGGATCGAGGGTGGTCTGTGGGTAGTTGTAACTGAGATAAATTTTGAAGCTTTTGCTTCCAATAGTTGAGTTGACTTTCGAGGGTTTCACCTTGTAAGTAGTTCCTTTGCCACACTGCAAAGTCGGCATATTGTATGGGTAGCTCTGGTAATGGGGATGGTTTCTCGAACAGTGTAGCAGTGTAAATAGCTGAGAGTTCTTTGGGTAACACTGTCACTGACCAGGCATCGGAAGCTATGTGATGTAATGTGATTTGCAGTATGTGTTCTGTTGTTCCTAATTGAAACAACTGAGCCCGTATGGGGGGGTCTATTTCTAGATTGAATGAAAGTTCATTTTCTTGTTGGAGTAGTTGTTGTAGTTTGGTGGTAGCTTCTGATGGTGTTAATCCACTTAGGTCTTTTCTGGGTAGTTCTAATTCAAAGGGGGGTTTAATTATTTGTACTGGTGTGCCATTGATTTCACTGAAGGTGGTTCTCAGGGTTTCATGGCGAGCAATGATTTGGTTGATACTTTTTTGCAGGGCTACATAGTCTAGTTTACCTACTAGATGTAGGGTTAATGGCATATTGTAGGCGTTGCTACTCAAGGCCATTTTTTCTATAAACCATAGCCTTTGTTGTGCATAGGATAATGGGATAACTTGCTCCCTAGAAATTGATTGAATGGAACTAGCTACAGATTTATGAGTTATTTGTACTTCTCGAAGAAACTCTAAAATTTCTGTCTTGCGCTCCACTAGATTCCGTTTTAGCTCTGCTGTCATTACTCCCTTGGGAGCATAACATTCCAGTTGCTCTTGCTCTATCCAAAGTTTAACACCCATATTTTGCAGGTAAGAAATAAAATTAACTGTTTTCATAACACAAATCTCTCATATTCTTCTGTTTCTGAAATTAACGTAGTCTTATCTTGGGGTAGCTGACGCAGCACTTCAATATTTTTAGCTATGCCAGCAATAGTTGGTGACTCCAATAAACGCTGTAAAGTCAGTTCATTCCCAAAAGCCTGACGGCAGCGAGACACAACTTGAGTTGCCTTCAAAGAATGGCCACCCAAATCAAAGAAGTTATCGTGTATTCCCACCTGTTCTATACCCAACACTTCTGCCCAAATTTCTGCTAATACCTTCTGTGTCTCCGTCTCAGGAGCCACAAACTCTGTTGACGCACTAATAGCTAAATCTGGTGCTGGTAAAGCCTTGCGGTCTACCTTGCCATTGGGAGTCAGAGGCAGCTGTGATAACGGTATAAACCTACTAGGTATCATATATTCCGGCAACTGCCCTTTCAGATACTGTTTCACTTTATCTATTTGTTCTGTCTCTGATACTTCTGGAGTTTCACTTTCTAGCACTATATAAGCTACTATACTTTTATTGCCAGAGTTATCTTCTGTTGCTAATACTACTGTTTCTTTGACTGTATTATGTTGAGTTAGGGTAGCTTCTATTTCTCCGGTTTCAATACGATATCCTCTAATTTTTACCTGATGGTCAATTCGACCTATAAATTCGATGTTGCCATCTGGTAGATAACGTCCTAAGTCTCCAGTTTTATATAATCTTGTGGCTTGTGACTTGTCAAAGGGGTTGACTATAAATTTCTCGGCTGTGAGTTCGGGGCGGTTGTGGTAGCCTATTGCTAAACCATCTCCTCCAATGTGTAGTTCTCCTGCTACTCCTATGGGCACTGGTTGCAAATTTCTATCCAAAATATATACTTTGGTATTGGATATTGGCTTACCGATGGGTGGTGTAATACTACCTCCTTGACCTGAAACTACTAACCCAGATGTAGTCGCAACTGTATTCTCTGTCGGACCATAAATATTAAACACACGGAATGGTAAGGTTGCTGATGGATACTGGCGCAGCTTGTCTCCTCCTGTAAATACAATTCTCAATTCTGCTTCTAGAGGCCATTCTAAGGAACACAAGTTTTCTAATAGAGGTGTAGGCACAAAACTAATCGTTATTTTCTTTGAGACTAACCAATCTCTCAGCGCTTCTGGAGATAGGATAGTTTCTGAGTTAACTAAGTGTAAGCAAGCTCCTGCACTTAGACAAGGCCAAATTTCCTCAACCGAGGCATCAAAAGCTACTCCTGCTATTTGCGAGACTCTGTCTGATGATTTGACTTCAAAAGTTCGTTGATGCCAGAATACTAAATTTAACAATCCTTGATGAGGAATAGTTACTCCTTTTGGTTGACCCGTCGAACCCGAAGTATAGATAACGTAAGCTAACTGATTAGCTGTTACCTGATTTTCGGGCATTTGCTGACTCTGTTGATTAATAATTTCGGAGTCTGTATCCAAACAAATCACAGATGCTTTTGTGTCCGATAGATGATGTTGCCATTTTTCTTGAGTCAAGATGATGGATAGTTGTGCATCTTCTACCATGTAATTGAGACGCGAAGTTGGATAATTCGGGTCTAATGGTACATAAGCTCCTCCTGCTTTAAGTATGGCTAATAAACCTACTACCATCTCTCCTGAACGCTCTACACATATTCCCACTAGGGTTTCTGGAACTACTCCCAATTTTTGCAAGTAATGGGCTAGTTGATTGGCTTTGTTATTTAATTGGGAATAGGTCAGCTTTTGTTGTTCAAATACTACTGCTATTGCATCTGGTTTTTTTTCGACCTGTTCCTCAAATAACTGATGGATACATTTGTCTTTTGGGTAATCTGTTTTGGTATTGTTCCACTCCACCAGTATTTGGTCTCGCTCTGCCTCTTTAATTAAAGGTAGTTGCCCTAACTTAATATTTGGTTTTACCACCATTGCTTCTAGCAAAGTTTGTAGATGTCCCAACATCCTAGCAATAGGATCTGCTTCAAAATAACTTGTATCATAGCTAATATTCAATAATAAATCTTCATTTATTACTCCTGTTATGACGCTCAGGGGATAGTTAGTTTGACTAAAACTATCTATCTTTGCTATCTTTAGATTGCTATCCCACTGCTCCCAAGAAATACCAGGATAGTTTTCAAAAACCAAAATGCTTTGAAATAAAGGTATTCCTGCTGGTATTTCACTTAGCCGTTGAATCTCAACTAAGTGGCTGTAGGAATATTCCTGTAACTGCAACTGTTTTTGGTTTAACTGCTGTAACCAAGGAATTAACTGGACTTGTGAGGAAACTTGCACCCGCAATGGTAAGGTATTCATAAACAGCCCCACCATCTTTTCTACTCCCAACAAATTACCTGGACGACCAGATACCCCTACCCCAAAGAGTACCTCTGATTCCCCACTATAGCGACTTAGTAGCAAAGCCCAAGCTGCTTTAAGTAAAGTAGCCATAGTCAGACGGTGCTCTCTAACTAAGAATTGGAGAGCTTTAGTTGTTGTCTGTCCTAAATTGATTTGCTCTTCTTGATAAGAGGAGGAATGTTGCCGTCGCTGTTGTTGGCTTCTTTCTACTACTAACGGGGTGGGAGTAGTAAACCCTTGCAAACTTTGTCGCCAAAATTCTTCTGCTGCCTCTTGATTTTGCTGTTGTAACCAGAGAATATAATCTTGGTAAGGAGGTACAGGTGGTAGGTTGCATCTCTTACCTTGATTATAAGATTCGTAGCAACTCAGAACTTCTTTGACAATTATAGGGGAGCACCAACCATCTACAAGGATATGGTGGACACTCCAAATCAGTTTACAAGTTTGATTTCCTAGCCTAATCAATGTACATCGCATCAGAGGTGCTTGATTCAGTTGAAAACCTTTCTCGCGGTCTTCCCTCAAAAATTCTTCTAGTTTTTGCTGTTGCTCTGTTGAGGACAAATCTTGCCAATCTAAATAGCTCCAAGGTAAATCTACCTGTTTTCTCACCACTTGTAAAGGTTGTTTACGACCCTCCCAAACAAACATGGTACGTAAAACTCCATGTCGTTGTACTACTTGTTGCCATGACTGTTTTAAGGTCTCTTGATTGACTTGACCAGAGAGTGTTAGTAAAATCTGCTCCAAGTAAACACCGGAATTGGGGTCGGAAAGGGTGTGAAACAGGAGCCCTTCTTGCATAGGAGAAAGGGGATAGATCGACTCAATATTATTTTTTTTTTGATATTTTTGTGATCCTACCATTGCTAATCTTAGTTAATTTTAGTTAATTTCTGCTATTAGATCGTCAAGTTCTTCCTGAGTAAAATCAACTGCAGGAAAGTCTGAAGGAGTAAATCCTTGAGCATCTGGTGACTGACAGTGAGCGATCAAATTTTGCAAAACATTTATGTATTTTTCTGCCAGGCTTTCAATGGTTAAAGGATCATGATTACGACTATTGTAAGTCCAGATAATTTGGAACTGACCTTCTACAATCAAGGCATTAATCTCCAACAAATGGGCACGATTTATTTGAGGACTTTCATTAGCTCCAGTCGACTCCCAGGCCCCTTGCCAACTCACCTGTTGAGATTGACTACTCTTAAACTGACCCAGGTAGTTGAAACTCACCTCTGCTGGTGGCAATGCTGCTAGCTGAGTGCGGATTTGTTCATCCTGATTCAAATACCGTAGAATACCGTAGCCAATGCCACGTTCGGGAATCTCCCTCAACTGTTCTTTTACAGACTTGAGCACCTCCCCAACTTCTTTTGATGACAGTTGTAGCTGTACTGGGAACATACTGGTAAACCACCCCACCGTGCGAGATAAATCAACATCTGCGAATAATTCTTCTCGTCCGTGCCCCTCTAAGTCTATTAGTATTGTTTCTGTTCCCATCCACTCTCCTAAACTCACGACTAAGGCTGTCACCAATACATCATTTATTTGAGTGTTGTAAGCAGATGGGACTTCCTGTAGTAAAGCTGTTGTCTCCTCTTTGCTCAATGTCTGAGTCACATTGACAGCATTGCCTACAGTGTTGTTGGCTTTTCCCTCTGGATAATCTATCGGTAAGGAAACTATCTCTGACCAGGGCTGATTTAACCAATAATCCAGTTCTGGCTGCAACTTTTGAGATTGCCCATATTCTACTAAGCGCATCGCCCAATCTTGAAAAGCTGTAGTTTTTTCTGGCAGTTTTATAGTTTCTCCCTTAGACAATTGTTCGTATGCTTCAAATAGGTCTTCTAGCAATATGCGCCAGGAGACACCATCTACTGCTAGGTGATGAATGATAATTAATAAACGCCCCTCAACTTGACTACCTAAGTTAAACAGCACTACTCTGATTATGGGACCATCACTCAGGTTTAAGCTGGCCTGTTGTGCTGTTGCTGTCTGCTCTAAGAGGGTTAGTTGCTCAGTTTCTGATAATTTTGATAAGTCTACTACTTGGAATGACATACTTTCCAACTTACCAGAATTGATTTGCTGCCAAGAATTACTTGTTTTATGATACCGCAAACGTAGGGCATCGTGATGTTCTAGTATTTTTTCGACTACTTGCAATAGCAAATCTGGTTTGATATCGGGTGAAACTGATAACAGCAGAGATTGGTTGAAGTGGTGCATCTGTTGGAGATTTTGTTCAAAAAACCAATGCTGAATTGGAGTCAACGGTATTTCCCCTGTCACTAAACCTTGTTGATGTTGCACGTTTGCCATCGCTCCTGCCACTGCTGCTTGTTCGGCGATGGTTTGATTTTGTAATAGCTGTTTAGTCGTCAGTTGAATACCTGCTTTTTGGGCACGGGCTACTATTTGAATACTAATAATTGAATCTCCTCCTAGTTCAAAGAAGTTATCGTGTATACCCACCTGTTCTATACCCAACACTTCTCTCCAAATCTCTGCTAATACCTTCTGTGTCTCCGTTTCAGGAGCTACATACTCCGTTGACACACTACTGGCCACATCCGGTACAGGCAAAGCCTTACGGTCTACTTTGCCATTGGGAGTCAGAGGCAATTGCGACAACACCATCAACCCCGATGGCACCATATACTCTGGCAACCGCGACTCCAGATACTCTCTCAACTGCGGGATCAGTTCCTTTCTCAACTGGGAACTCAACGGATTATTCCCATAATTGACCCAGTTACCTGCTACCACTGATTTTTGAGTTAGGGGTGTTAACACTATCTCTTCTTTGGCTAACTCACTGCGCACAAATACCCCATCCATCAATTCTGGATTCCCCTGAGCAGACCAACACAACTCTAAACTATACCCTAAAGATGTACTTAGTTCATATAAGCTCTCTGGATCAATGCTTTTGGTTTCCTTTGACTCTAATTTTTGCCTCAACTGCTGCACATTCTGTTTTGATTCTGTCTGTGATAGCAACTCTACCAACTCTACATCATTAGCTACTCTGCCATTGACTAAACCACTAAAGCAAACTGATTCTGGCCCTTTGTCTCGCAGATAAGTTTCTATCTGTTGAACACTCAGAGCCGCTCCACTTTCTACAGTCGGTGTTATTACTTTTCCTGGTTGTGCCTCTATATGCAACAGTACGCTATACCTATATTTATTCAGTTCATTGTGTTCTGTTCCCCTCTGTAAACGCATTTGTACATGAGTTATTTCTGGATGTTTTTCTTTCAGAGCTACAAACAACTCTGGTGACACTAACAACTCTCTCTCCTGCTCCATGTTTCTGTCTATATTTTCCTTTAGTTTTTGTCGTGACAGTGAGGGAGTTGCTTGATACAGTTGCACCGAACTGTGAAAGGCTTTCATTAATGGCAAACACCGGACATCTCCTAGTAAAATGAACCCTCCTGGTTTGACTATCCGAATTGCCTCAGGTATTGCTTCTAACAAATACTCTACATTCGGAAAATATTGAATCACCGAGTTTAATAGCACTACATCGAAGCTTTGACCTGCTATGTCACCTATCTCATCTGCTCTTTTCTGTGCTAGATTGACCTGAGCATATTTCTCTGGTTCCTGGAGTATTTGTTGTTGGATATACTCTAGGGAAATACTAGATATATCCATGCCATAATAGGCTTGTGTGTGGGGGGCAATTTGAAATAGTAGCAACCCGGTTCCACAACCTATTTCACATACTTTTTTCGGTTTATGTGCTAATACTTGAGCTACAATATCCCCTGCCCAAATTCGCATTTGCCTTTCTGGTAAGGATTGGTTGTCGTAACTGCTACTCCAACCTGAGATGTTGAATAATGGGTCGGTTACTTCACTCTTCTGTTCATCAATTTGTTGGTTAAATAGGTTTTGCCAACTGTTGATTTGAGTGTTTGATACTTCTGGATTTGATGTGATGCTGCTTTCAACTTCAGGTACTACATATGCTACTAGACGTTGAGCCTCTGAGTTATCTTTCCTGGCTACTACTACTGTTTGTTTGACACTGGGATGTTGAGTTAAGGTTGCTTCTATTTCTCCAGTTTCTATCCGGTATCCTCGGACTTTGACTTGGTGGTCTATCCGCCCGATAAATTCTATATTCCCATCACCTAGATAACGGCCATTATCCCCCGTCTTATATAATTTTGACTTTTCAAAGGGGTTCGGGATAAATCTCTGATTTGTTAAATCCTCTCGGTTGAGATACCCACGAGCTAAACCAACACTACCTATATAAATTTCACCAGGTACTCCTATGGGGACTGGTTGTAAATTCCTGTCTAGGATGTAGATTTGAGTATTGCTGATCGGCCTACCTATGGCTGGCATAGAACACTCTGGTGAGCATTCGGCCATGGTAGCACATACTGTTGATTCTGTTGGTCCGTAGGCGTTAACAAATTGTCGTCCCTTTGCCCAGTGCGATATTAGCTCTGGTGGGCAAGCTTCTCCTGCTACCACTATGGTCTTTAAATCAGGTAATTCCTCTTTGGGCATCACTGCCAGAGCTGAGGGAGGAATCGTAATATGGGTGATTTTTTTCGACTGCAACCACTGACAAAAAGCAGTTCCAGGCATTAAGGTATCTCGGCTGCCCATATACAAACTGGCTCCTGAACCTAAAGCCATGACTATTTCCCAGATGGAGGCATCGAAACTTAATGATGCGAACTGAACGACTCTGCTGTTTGAGTTGACTTGAAACCCTTGGATTTGAACTGTAACCAGATTACACAGTCCCTTGTGTTCTACCAATACTCCTTTCGGTTTACCTGTGGAACCTGATGTATAAATTACATAAGCTAAATTTTGGGGGCTGACTTCACTCTCTATTTTTTCTGGTGTTTCAGTTGCTATTTTTTCCCAATCTTTATCTAGAAGGACTACTTGGGCTTGATGTTGGGGGAGTTGAGCTAATAATTGTTCTTGAGTTAGTAACACTGACACTTGGGAGTCAGCGAACATATATTCTAGGCGTTCTTGGGGATAGGCCGGGTCTAATGGCACATAAGCTCCTCCGGCTTTGAGTATGGCTAATAAACCTACTACCATCTCTGCTGAACGCTCTACACATATACCTACTAGGGTTTCTGGAACTACTCCCAACTTTTGCAAATAATGTGCTAGTTGATTAGCTTTGCTATTTAATTCCGAATAGGTCAGCTTTTGCTCCTCAAATACTCCTGCTATGGAATTTGGGTTGTTTTCGACCTGTTCCTCAAATAATTGATGGATACATTTGTCTTTTGGGTAATCTGTTGTTGTGTTGTTCCATTCTACCAGTATCTGGTCTAACTCTGCCTCTGTCATCAATGGCAATTGACTGATTGGTACATCTAGATTCTCAACAACTGCAGATAACAATACTTGATAATGTGACAGCATTCTGCCGATTGTTTCTGCTTCAAACAAGTCTCGGTTATAAGCACACCATATCTTTAGTTCTTCTCCCTCTTGCCATAAGTGCAATTCTAAGTCCATTCGCACCGTCATTTCAACTTCTGCCACTGGGTGTAAACTCATCTCTAAGTTGGGCAAGCTAAAATTTGACACCACTGTTTCTGTCTGCTGAAGGGCAAACACAACTTGAAATAAAGGATTATGCTTTAAAGAACGCTCTGGTTGCAACTCCTCCACTAATTTTTCAAAAGGTAGGTCTTGATGAGCGTAAGCTTCTAATGCTGTTTGTCGGACTCTATTCAAAACTTCTAGGAAAGTCGGTTCCCCACTCAGGTCTGTATACATCACCAGGGAGTTCACAAAAAACCCGATCAACCCTTCAAGTTCCTTGCGGTTGCGGTTGGCGATGGGTGAACCCACTACTATCCGTTCCTGACCACTGTAACGACACAGTAACACTTTGAAAGCTGCTAACAGAGTTATAAATAAAGTAACACTCTGCTCCTGGCTAATTTTGTTTAATTTTGCTGTCAGTGGTGCTGATAAACTAATGATTTGCTCCCCACCCCGGAAAGTTTCTGTAGCTGGTCGGGGATGATCTGTTGGCAGTTGCAGTTGAGGTAGTTCCTTGAGTTTTTCCTTCCAGTAATTCAGTTGTGTTTCTAGGACTGACCCTTGCAAGCAGTTACGTTGCCATACAGCGAAGTCAGCATACTGCACTGGTAGTTCTGGCAATGGAGAAGGTTTCCCCGTGACTGCTGCTTGGTAATAGGCTGAAAGTTCTTTAGCAAATACTGGCACTGACCAGCCATCAGTTGCGATGTGATGTAATATCACTAGGAGTATGTGTTCTTTTTCACCCAACTTGAATAACTTTGCCCGTATTGGTGTATCTTGTTCTTCTATGTTGAAGAGTTGCTGATTTTCTTGTTGGAGCAAGTTTTGTACCTGTGTTTTCTGTTGGGATAGTGTTAATCCACTCAAGTCTACTTCTGGTAGTTCTAACTCATAAGGAGATTGGATTACCTGTATAGGTGTACCATTGATTTCCTTAAATGTGGTTCTGAGAGTTTCGTGACGAGTGATTATCTGGTTAAGACTTTGCTTTAAAGCTACTAGCTGCAATGTCCCTCTCAGATGGAAGGTCAACGGGGCATTGTAGGCATTGCTTACTGTACCCAATTTTTCCAAAACCCACAACCGTTGTTGGGCAAATGATAATGGTAGAGGATTACCATTTCGCTCAATAGGTGTAAGTGGGAGCTGCTTGTCGTCTGTATTTAAATTAGCTTGTTCTAAAAAAGTGATAATTTCTTGCTTAAGTTCGGTTAGCTGAGTTCGGATATCTGATGTTAAAACCCCCTCTGGGGCATTACAACGCAAGCGTCCATCCTCAACCCATAATTTGACATCTTGATGAGCTAGCTCAGACAAAAAATTCTCTAAGGTTTTCACAGTTCAATTTCCTCCCGATTTTCTTGATTATTAGAAGCAGTTTGTAGTTGTTTTGCTAAAGATAAGTGACTATTATCGCGCTCCTCAAATAAATCGCTTAATTTAGCCACAGTGGAACTTTCAAACAAACGACTTACAGGTAACTCCACGTTCAAAGTTTCTCGCACACGAGAAACAACTTGAGTCATCTTTAGGGAATCGCCTTTCAATTCAAAGAAGTTATCATGGATACCCACACTTAATACCCCCAATACCTCCTGGAAAATAGCTACAAGCTGACGTTCAGTTTCATTCCGTGGTTTAGTTTGTTGATGAGTGCTATAACCGACTAACTCACTCGTTATCAACTGCTCTCGATCTATTTCTCCAGTCTCAGTCAAAGGTATTTGTGCTTGTTGTATCCACCGACAATCAGTTCGTTGACCAAAGCGATCGCGTACCTCCAACTTTTGCAACTGATTCATAATAAACCCTGTCTTAGCAGTAAAATAAGCAGTTAACTGTTGTAAACTTTGACAATCAAAACTCCAACGTTGGATCTGAGGCTTACTACCATCCAAACCCACTAGCAGATTAGTATGATGACAAGATAGAGACGCCAAAAACGAATACATACCTTGTAAGGGTGACATAGAATAGTAACCTCTGTCACGTTGTTGACGCTTGAGTTTTTCGATTTGGTAACCTCGGCTCATACCGGTTTCATCCCAAGCACTCCAAGCCAAACAATAGCTTTTGATAGAGTTGTGAGATTTTTGGTAATCACAAAAGGTTTGCATAAAACGATTAGCCGCCGAATAAGCTCCTATAGATATTCCCCCAAACAAGCCAAATATAGAAGAAAAGTGGACAAACAAACCCTCTGGATTTTCTTTAAGTAATTCATGCAGCGCCAAAGTCCCCCAAACTTTCGGTTTTAGAACTCTAGCTATACTTTCTTTGGTTTCCGAAACTAGCATTTTTTCTTGGTAGATTCCAGCTAAATGGATTACTCCATCCAGTTGACCTCCCCATTCTGATATAGTTTTGCCTACTATCTGTTGTAACTTCTCTAAATTACAAATATCTACTGCTTCATAAGTCACTTCCCCCAACTGCTGCAACTGTTGATAGGTTTGATTTTTATCAGATATTTCATCTAGGGGCGTTCTACCCACTAATATGAGTTTCGCCTGATAATACTCTAACAGATATTTGGCAACTTTTATACCTATTCCTCCTAATCCCCCACTCAGCAGATAAATACCACCTTGTTTAAATGGTAATTCCTGTTGAGGTGCTGATGTCATATCTACCGCTTCTATACCTGATACCAAGCGTTTTCCATCTCGGTATGCTATTTCTGAGTCTGGGCAAACATCCCACAACTCTTGCCAAATATAATTACTATTTACCTCCAAATCAGCTACAGGTAGATCGATGTGACGACAACTTAACCAAGGCATTTCCATCGGGATAGTTTTCAGTAACCCTAACACTGTTGCTTTCTCACAAGCTATTTTATCTGTGGGTAGAACTGACTGACTGTAACTACTCACCCACAATAATTCTACCGGATGTTTTGTCCCCTGAATTTTTTCTAAGCTTTGAATCAAATGTAATAAACTATAAATTCCCTGAGAGTTTGACTGTTCTATGCTCTCTACCTTGGTAATTTCTTCATATTCCTGGTATTGAGTTAGATGTATGATTCTGCTAATGGGTGCTTTTGTGAGTGCTATTGACTCCAGTAACTGTTGATAATGTTGTGGGTTGTCCGGAGCAATTAAGTAATAATACTCATTTATTTTTTTGAATTCTGAATTAGCCTCAATTTTCAAACAATATTGATGATTTTGCTGTAATTTATTCCACAATAAATTTCCTAATTCTAAATCATCAACGAAGATTAAACTTAAACCTTTTTGGGTCGGATATTTGCCAATTACTGTTTCTTTATCTCGCCATGTGGGGCGGTAAAACCACTTAGGTACTGTGTTGCTATTTTCTAGTAAAATATCAAACCGTTTCTGAATAGACTTAAACTCACCCGCTTCAAAACGTTGTTTCAGTTGTGTGCGTTGAATTTTTCCAATAGCAGTTTTGGGAATTAGTTCTTTGTCTACAGGAATTAAATAATCGGGATTAATACCAATAGATTTAACGACAACCGAGCGAATCTCTTTGAGCAGATTTATTAACTCATTATCATCTGTTTTTTCTGTACTCAAAAATATAGCTAATTTATCTGTATTACCATCAGCTTCTCGCACAGCACAAGCTGCAGTATAAGAAACCTCTATTCCTGATAATTCTTCCACAACTGCTTCTATTTCATGGCTATAATAGTTAAGACCATTGATAATAATTACATCTTTTTGTCGTCCAGTTATTGTTAAATTTCCTGCCTGGATAAATCCTAAATCCCCAGTATTAAACCAACCATCTTCTGTCAAAGCGTCTTTAGTTGCTACTGGATTTTGATAATAACCAGATGTGACCGATACTCCTTGTATTTGTACGCTCCCTATTTTACCTTCTGCTACCAACTGGTTTTGATTATCTACAATTCTGATTTTCGTACCAGGTGTTGGGGAACCTACTTCTACAAATTTTTGCTCATTTGTTGTTGACTCAAACCAGAAGTTATTGGAGTATGTTACTGCTGAAGATGTTTCAGACATTCCCCAAGATGGGTGCATTACTTGAGCTGGTAGCTGATAGGGAATCAGTAATTCTAAGAATCTTCTGCTGGTTTTGGCAACTATTGCTTCCCCTGCATTGAGGATGAATGTCAAGGAAGATAAATTCCATTTAGACTCTACTATTTCTCCTAGTTTTGAGAGCTTTTCGATTTGCTCAATAACTAATCCATAAGCAAAGTTTGGTGCCCAAGTTATCGTCACCCCATACTGGTAAATCCAATCTAACCAATTAGTGGGTGTTTGTACCACCATTTCTGTTGGAGCATGGATCTGTTGACATCCTAAATAGACATCCCTCAGATGAAACATGACTATTCCTCCCACATGGTCTAGGGGAAACCAGTTTAAGGAAATTTCTCTATCTGTAAAGTTGTTCATCTGGGCAGTGGCAGCACAACGACTTAACAAACTGCGATGGCTTTGCATTACAGCTTTGGGCATTCCGGTGCTACCAGAAGTTAGCAGCAAGATTGCTAAATCTTCTGGTTGACTGTGGTAAAAATTACTATCTGCTTCGCTCTTTTGTAAAGCTTCTATGGTTTCTTGTTCCCAGTTTTCTAAGTTCGATTCTTGAGACCAGCGCTGAAGTTTTGGTGCTAACTTACTATCTGTCAGCACTAATGGCTTTCCTAACATTTGCCAGCTATTTTTCAGTTTGCTCAGGGTGGTGTTAGGTTGGTCATAGCTGCGGGCAATTGATACTGGTACTGGAATAAATCCCCCTAAAACACAACCCCATAAAGCGCTGATAAAATCTTGATTTTGTTGAAGTTTAAAAATTACTTTGTCTTGAGGTTTCAGACCGATTTTTCTCAATCCTGCTAATATCTTTTGCGAATTTTTTAGTAGTTCGCCATAGGATTGAGTAGATTCGGAACCATCATAGTTGATGTATATTATTCCTTTTTCTGAATGCTGTTGGGCTGCTTTTTGTAATGCTTCTGCTAGGGTTTGTGGTGCATCTTCTGGTATTGTTAATTTACCACCATCACTGAAGGCAGGAACAACAGTTGTTTGGCTTTCTGATTGAGATGCTATTTCTACCTCAGAAGTAATTTTGGCTGTGGTTGTTGAGAACTCTACTGTGGGAGTTGTTTCAGGAATTAGGTCTAATAAATGAACGGGTGGAAGTGCTTTAGTTTGTTTGGATTGCACTACTACTGCTGCTTGTTCTATTTGTGGATGCGAATGCAGTTTTTCTTCCCAACGCTCTATTAACTGGGAGTCTATTACTTCTAGAGCGAACAGATCATTTTCATCTATTTTCCCCGATCCTGTTAGGGGTAATGCTGATACTTGTACATAAGCATCAGGTCGCTGATGATTTGATAATTGAGATTTGATCTGAGTTTGTATTGACTCGGTGGATATGGCTTTTGATACTTCTAGATAAGCTAGTAGCTGTTCCTCTCTTACTAATACATAACAGTCTTTTACTTCTGGATGGGTGCGCAAGGCAACTTCTACTTCTTGCAGGTTAATGCGGTTGCCTTTCACTTTTACTAGCCGCTCCACATTACCTCGCCATTCTAGGAAACCATCTCCTAAGCGACGTCCCCACTGTTGGGTTTTCTGTAGAAGACCGAGTTGGGGATGTTTGTATATGTCACCAGAGTTTGAAGAGCTATCGGATGCAGCAATGTAGATTTCTCCTTCTACACCAAGAGGAACCAGTTGTTTGTGATTATCTAGAATATAAATAGGTAAGTTATCTGACCAATCTAGGGGAATACAGGTGTTTTTGTCTGGGTTCTGACTAATTTCTAATAACTGTTGTTGCTCTGCTACAGTTAATAGTGGGAGTTGAGATATTTTCCGATCGGGGTTCTTGACTATAGCTTCTAACAACATTTGGAAATGACTTAACCAACGCTTGATAGTCACATCATCAAATAAATCCAAATTGTAGTTTAAATTCAACAAAAATTCATTCTCTATCTCAGTAATATCCAAGAAAAGATCGTAAGTTACAAACCGCTTATGAGTAGGTATCAAGCTAGTTTTCAACCCAAACATACTTGGCAAAGTATGGAATCGGTCTAGGTTAAATAATACCGATACCAAAACTGTTCTACTAAGATCTCTTTCAAGATTAAGCTTACTCACCAATTTGGCGTAGGGATAATCTTGATTTTGATAATCTTCTAACAAATTCCCCCTCATACTTATTAAAAATTCAGAGAAGCTACAAGAGTCATCAACACTACTCTTAATCGGCAATATATTAGCACAATAGCCAATCATATTTTTACTTCCTTCCAAAGCACGTCCAATTGTTGCAGTACCAATTACAATATCTGCATCATTCGTGAGTTTGCTTACTAAAATTTGATAAGTTGCTAAAAGAGTCATAAACAAGCTACAACCCTGCTGTTTACTAACCCTTTTTATTTGCTCGACCAGACTAAAATCCAATTTGAGAGTTTGTCTACCCCCCTTATAGCCCATTATTTGTGGACGTGGGCGATCGCTTGGTAAGTCTAAAACCGGAATCGAACCAGAAAATTTATCCAACCAGTAAGATTCGCTTGCAGCCATTTCTTCTGTCTGACTGATTTGGTTTTGCCACTCTACATATTCTCTGAATTGCATCGGTGGCTCTAGTTTGCAGATTTTCCCTTCACATTGGGCTGAATAAAAAGCAGCTATCTCTTTGAGGATTATTTCTATGGATAAACCATCATTAATAATATGATGAATTCTTAATACTAACCGATGTAATTTTTCTTCTAGTCTAAGGATATAAGCTTGCAATAGAGGTGCTTGACTCAGGTCGAAAGGTTTTTGAATCTCTTCCTCTAACCATTCAGTTATTTTAGATTCGCGACCGCTAGCTAATGAGTTTGAGAAATCAATCAAAGGAACCTTAATTTCTACTGAAGGCAAGACTTCCTGAAAATCCCCCTCAGAACATATTATTGTCCGTAGAGCTTCATGGCGTTCTACAATTTTTTGGATTGCTTGCTCCATTGCATTGATATTCAATATTCCCTCTAACTCAAGGCATACTTGATCGACATAAGCTTGTCTGCTATTCTCATCAACCTGGTCCAGAAACCAACATTGTTTTTGAGCTTCAGTCAGTGGAAAGGATACTAACAACCCATCTGTTTTCTGAAAGTCAATTTTGGGCAGTAACTGTAAAATTTCAGTTTTGTGTTGCTTTAATGTCGCTAATATTGAGTCGGTTGACTGGTCTTTGGGAGCATCGTATAATAATTGTCCATCTTCACTCCAAAGTTGCCAACCTTGATGATAAATATCTTGTAAAAATTCAACTAAGTTATTCATAATGCACCTCTCACACGCTCCGGTTGTTTGACATTAATTTGATAAATTTGCTGATTATTTTTCGGGAAAAAACCACCCTGACGCATTTCTGATATGCTTTCTTTTACAGCAGAAATAATATAATCAATATCTTGCTCTGTATGAGCTGTAGAAAGAAAACAAATTCTCCCTTCCCATATATAAAGACCTTTTTTTATTAGGTGATGAATCAGTATTTCCACCTCTATTGGTTGAAATATATAGCTCTCATTATCCGATGAAACAAACTGAAATATAGATGCAAAATATATCACCTTAACTGGTACATCTTCTTGTTTAAAGTAAGTATTTAGTGTTTCTACAAGCTTTGAAGTACCTTGATTGAGATTTTCTTGTAGTGATAGTCCTTCCCTTTGCAAATGCTCCAGCACTGCTTTTGCTGTAGCCATCGCTAAAGGATTTTTGTTGAAAGTACCACCAAAGAATGTCTGTAGTTTATGAGGATAGGAATCATCTCCATAGTGCCACTGGCCACCATCAAGGCCGTCCATATAGTCACCTTTACCAGCAATAATCCCTATTGGTACACCACCACCGACACACTTACCATAGGCAACAATGTCTGCTTCAATATCAAACCAAGCCTGCGCCCCTCCTGGATGAATACGAAAGCCAGTGATTACCTCATCAAAAATTAGAGCAATACCTGCTTGTTTAGTAAACTGTCTTAGTTCCTGAAGAAACTCTTTTGGTTGTAAACTTAGTCGGCGACTTTGTACTGGCTCTACCAAAACAGCAGCTAATTTATGGCCATTAGCTCTAATAATATCTAGAGATTCACTAGCACCATAATTTAGGACAATAACATCATCAACCATATTTTGCAATACCCCTGGAGATACGGGAACAGCTTGATGATTGTTGTCTAGATTAGTCGGCGCAACGGCTAAAACTCCATCTGAATGACCATGATAAGAGTTAGTAAACATCACAATCCGATCTCGACCTGTAGTCAGACGTGCTAAACGTACTGCTGTCATCATTGCTTCTGTACCGGAGTTACAGAATGCAACTCGCTCCATACCTGTGAGTTCTTGAATTAACTGTGCTACTTCCCCCACAAATTTTGCTTGCGGACCAACTTGTACCCCTTGATTTAACCAATTTTGGATAGCTTCAGTGATAAATTGTGGCTTATGACCAAACAGATGTACGCCAAACCCCAAGGAGATGTCTATATACTCATTGCCGTCAACATCCCACATCCTAGACCCATTAGCTGATTCTCCAACTATGGGATATCTCATCTCTTTTAGTTCCATTATCCATTTTGCTGTAGCTCTTTTATCAGCCAGTAATGGACGATAACGTTGGGCAGTTTCTTGAGATTTTTGAGTTTTCCTTGTGTAAGTAGTAATAAATTCATCTAAGTAGCTCTGTTGCTGTTTATTCAAAGCTGCTTTACGTTTGTTCAAGGCTACTTTCCTGGAAGTATTTGTCGCAGATATCTTTTCCTTGATTTTATTTGACTCTGCTTGAGCAATAATCACTGTTTCTTTAGATAAAGCTGTTGATCTTCCCCCAGTCTTAGGAACAGTGACAACTTCAGCAAAACCACTTTCACTCAGTAACTGCTCCCACTTGGATGAACTTAGCAAAGGTGAATCAGGGCGTAAGTCTAAATCATTGAATTTCTGCCATCCGCCTAATAACCCAAAGATTAAATCTAACCATCTTTGAGGAGCCGTCTTTTCCCACAAAACTAACATTCCCCCTGGTGCTAATAATTGCCGCACATGGGATAAAGTCTCACTCATATAAGTAGTAGCATGAAGCACATTAGCCGCAATAATCACATCGTAACTGTGAGACTCAAATCCTTGATTTTTTGGGTTTTTCTCAATATCTAGGGTTTGATAACTGACATAGGGATAATCTGGGAATTTCTCTTTAGCTCTGACATTGAAAAATCCTCCTATATCTGTAAACACATACTTACTTTGACTGGGATTGAGATGAGGCAGAATATAACTTGTAGTTCCTCCAGTGCCTGCTCCAATTTCTAACAACCTTACTCCACAATTTGGTGGTAACTTCTCTATAGCTATAGCGATCGCTTTTTGGATGATATTATTCATCACCTGAGCTGGAGGAGATTCTTGATAGAGTTGGGTTGCGGTACTTAAGTCTCCTTCAGGAAAAACCAGTTGTATTGGATTTAATTTCCCTTGCAATACCCCACTCAGTTGGGAAGCACAACGATCAAGCAGGGTAAGTTCAGCTTGAGCATTGGGATATTGACTTAACAACTTCTGACTTTTATCTTTTGGCTTAGCTCCCTCTATAGTTTGCAGCACTTGCCACTGCTGTTGGGTTGACTGCACAATTCCAACTTCTGCTAGTATATCTAACAGACGCTTGAACAATCGCTGCTGGTCACTAACTACACTTAAACTTTGGACAGCTGATTCTGCGTAAAAGCTCTCTCCGGGTTTGTAATACCAACCCATTTTTTTAAGAGCTTGTAGAATATAATCTACACTCAAATTCTCCAACTCCGTTGGAATTTCCCGATAACCATCTAAATCTGCCTGAACTATTAATTCTGGAATAATTTTATTGAGTTGCTGTTCAATTTCTACAGGTGTCCTTAAATAATCACTAGGTAATAACTGACCAAAACTGACCCTTGAATCCTCTTGGCTAACTTGAGCATATGGCTTCGTCGATTCTGGTTTCACTTCTACTCTAGGAGCAGAATATTTTCTGTCAAATCTCCCATGAGAATGTCCATTATTCGGGACTGAAATCTGGCTTGTATAGTTAACCTTTCCTTGCAAAACTTCTAACTGCTGAGACATAACCTGGAGTTGCTGCTGCATAATTCTTTCTAGAGCAGTCGAATCTCCTGGTATTTCTGGCTTAACAGTGGTAAATTCTCTGTTCTTTTCAATAGTTTGTGGCAATGATATTTCTTCTAGCTTTGGCGAAGCCTGCTGTAGGTATTGCGATTCAGCAGTTTCCTCTTTGCCCCATTCCGGCGATAAATGTTCATCTATATATTTTGCCAAAGCATCTACAGTTGTCAATTCTTCAAAAAATTGCCTAATTGTAATATTTACCCCATAATTTTTTTCTACCTTTTTTCCGGCTGCCATCAGAGTTAGTGAATCTGCCCCCATTTCCAATAATTTATTATGAACCTCCACTTGAGATGACTGCTCAAATCCCAATTCTTGGGCGATAATTTCACTAATTTTTGCAATAATATTATCTCGTCGCCTGGATATTTTTTCTGGTGTTTGTGTCAGCATAAATTTATCTTCTTTCTCAAAAATTATGTTTTGTTGTTCTGATTTGTTTGGGTTATACTCACTCATCGAACCTACTTTTTTGTATCCATTGTTTTGAATATCAAGCCAATATCGTTCTCTTTGAAATGGATAAGTAGGTAATGCTACTTTCTGACCAGCATAATCTTTATTAAATCCTGACCAATCTACCTTCAAACCTTTCACATATAACTTTCCCAAACTTTCCAACATCTGTTGCCATTCTTCTTTAGGTGGGCGCAGTGAGGGCAACCATACACCTACCTCTTCTGATACACATTGCCTTCCCATTCCTAACAATATTGGTTTGGGTCCAATTTCTAGGAACAATTCATATCCTTGCTCGTGAAGAGTTTGCATACTTTCAGCAAAACGCACTGGTTGTCTGATATGGTCTACCCAATACTCAGGACCAGTAATTTCATCTCCCACCTTTTGACCAGTGACATTTGATATTAGTGGTATTTTAGGCTGACTATAGGATACTTGTTTGGCTATAGTTTCAAACTTGGCCAACATTGGCTCCATCAAAGGAGAATGGAAAGCGTGGGATACCTGTAACTGTTTAGTCTTAACTCCCATTACTTCTAGTTTACTACAAATACTTGCGATCGCTTCACTCTCACCAGAAATCACGATACTTTCTGGCCCATTGATGGCAGCAATGCTGACAGCGGGCTTGTGCAACCCCTCTTGGGAACTATAGTCCGCGATCGCCTTTTTGACCCGCTCCTCCGATGCCAACAACGATACCATCTTGCCACCAGCAGGCAACTGCTGCATTAACCGCCCCCGCATGGCAATTAACTTCAAACCATCTTCGAGACTGAAAATTCCTGCCACACAAGCTGCCACATATTCTCCCACACTATGCCCCATCACCACCTTGGGTTTGATTCCCCAAGAAAACCATAACTTGGCAAGGGCATATTCAATAGCAAATAGAGCCGGTTGGGTATAAGCCGTTTGGTCTAGGAAAGAGGAACTTGAGTTTTGTTCTTCTTGAGGATAAAGTACTTCTAAAAGCGGATTTTCCAGATCCGGACGTAGGATTTGATCACATTGATCTAACGCTTGACGAAAAGTAGGTTGTGTTTCGTACAATTGCCGTCCCATATTCAGATACTGGGAACCTTGACCTGTAAATAGGAATGCTACTTTGGGATAACTATTACTACTGCGTGGTTCCCAACAGTTGACTCCGACTACTTCCTCCCCTGCTGTGTGTTGCCGAAGTTTTTGTGTTAATTCCTGTGGCTCAGAGGCGATAACGGCTAGGCGATGCTTGAACATAGCACGCCCTGTGTTAGCTGTGTAACAGACATCTGCAACTGCCAATTCTGGATAAGTTTCTAAATGGTTTTGATAACGACTGACTAACTCTGAGAGCGCTTTTTCGGTTTTGGCTGACAGGGTTAATATATGAATTTGGCGTACCCTAGAACTTTCACTTTGGACTTGAACCGGAGCCTCTTCCAAAACCACATGAGCATTAACCCCACCAAACCCAAAAGAACTTACTCCAGCTCGCCTGGGAATCCACTCTCCTGCGTCTGTCTTTAACTGCTGCCAGTCTTGGGTTTCATGAACGATGTAAAATGGACTTCCATCTAGCTCTATGCGGGGATTTAATTGCTCAAAATTAACAATCTTGGGCAACTTCCGATGCTTCATTGCCAATAGGACTTTAATTACCCCGGCAATTCCAGCTGCTGCTTCCAAATGCCCTATATTTGTCTTGACTGTTCCTAGACCACAATAGGGTTTTTCTGGTAAGGGTAACTCATGCTGTTGATGCAGTTGTCTAAAACTTCGTTTAAGACCATTAATTTCAATTGGGTCTCCCAATGGTGTGCCCGTACCATGAGTTTCGATATAGGATACTGTATTTGGCGAAATATTCGCTTTTGTATAAGCCGCTCTGAGTACTTGAGCTTGGGCATAAACATTGGGAGAGGTTAGAGTTCGTGCCTTCCCACCGTGATTAACTGCACTGCCCTTAATTACACCATAAATATAATCTTTATCCTCTATTGCTTTCCCCAGAGGTTTTAATAAGATGATTCCAGCTCCTTCCCCCCTAACATAACCATCTGCTTGACTATCAAATGTTTTGCATTGACCTGTTGGGGATAACATGCCCAGTTGACTAAAGGAGATATAACTGGTGGGGGTACACAACACACTTACTCCACCAACCAGTGCCATCTCACATTCTTTTTCTTTGATCGCATTGATTGCTTGATGAAGTGCTACTAGCGAACTAGAGCAAGCTGTATCTACAGGGACACTCGGACCATGAAAATTGAAGAAGTAAGATATTCGATTGGGAATGATACAGGTGTAGGTTCCTGTTGCCGTATGTCCTTCAATATTTTTTTCATCCTGGTGTTGCAACTGATCGTAGTCGTAGTTACAAGCGCCTACAAATACCCCAACTTGGCTTCCCGACAGTTCATTTGGTGAATATCCCGAATCTTCTAGACAAGACCAACTCAACTCCAGCATGATTCTCTGCTGAGGATCCATGGGTTTTACTTCTCTAGGAGAAATACCGAAAAATTGAGCATCAAATTGGTCTACCTGCTCGAGAAATCCACCCCACCGACTGTTCGTTTTCCCTGGCTTGGAGATGTCTGGGTCGTAAAATAAGTCGTTATCCCACCGAGAAGCTGGCACTTCGGTAATTGCGTCTATACCATTACACAGTAATTCCCAGAATGCTTCGGGATTTTTAGCTCCTGGGAAACGACATCCCATGCCAATAATTGCAATCGCTTCTCTATCCATGGGTTATAGCTCTATTTATCCACAAAAAAAATTATAAATAAATATTTGATTGTTTTTCGGATATTTATTTATAATTTTTATTACAAATAATAACTTTATCGTACGATATCATTTTAATGCGATTTAATGCTGAGGGGGTGACATGAGCCCCAAAAATGTTACTCTATAAGGCTTTGAGGCCAATGGGATCAGGGAAGATACAGTCGGAAATTAACCCTCAATTCATTGTCTTGATGCAAAGCGCGAGTGGGGGATCACCAGGCAGGTCGCTGTACTCGTGATGGCGACGATGCACTGCTACCCAGGAGACTACAGGTCCTTGAGCGCCCATACAACCTAGAATTGCTAAAATGACTCTCATCGTCTCGCTGGTTTTAAAAGCACGATGGGCAAAGTAGCGATGTAGTCCCAAACTCATCCCAATCATACTCAATGCCCACATTCCTATTAGTAGTCCTATTTCCACGCTACTGATCGGGTACCACCATAGTAAAGCGATCGCTATTACTGTTCCGATTGCTGGAATGACATTGTACAACAGAAAGTGTTTGGTCTGGAGACCTTTTATGTAGTCATTTAATATAGTTTTTGACTTTTGAGTTTTGGCTGGTTTAAAAGATTCTTTGGTCACATCCATTGGCATTGACATAAAACTGTCTCCTTTTTGGCCATTTGCTCTTTTTTAAAAAACGAATTATAAGGGGTATAACACCTAGTTTACAGGTTTCATAATTTGCTTTATGCCTGTACTTTCAAAGGATATCATTATGCTTGATCATAATCAACCCATAATTCCCAAATACCTACATTTAATTTGATACCGCTGCTCCACTTTTACTTGCCACTTTTACCCTGGCTTCCAAGACCTCTAGTGTCCCTTCCAAAAACTTAACTCGGCAAGCAGAGCGTTGTATTTTGCCACTTGATGTTTTAGGAATGCTCCCAGCTTTTATTAATATTACAGAATACACCTGTAGATCATGTTCGTCTGTAACTGCCTCTCTAATATTTCCTACTACCTCATTTAGATCTAGTGTCTTTTGGTAACTACGCTCCACCTCCTGAACCACTATTAAACGTTCTTCTCCCTTAATCTCCACTGCCAATGCTGCTCCATGACTAGAACGCAGTGATGGGTGACTTTTTTCCACTGTCAATTCAATATCTTGGGGATAATGGTTGCGACCACGAATAATAATCACGTCTTTGATACGCCCTGTAATGAATAGTTCCCCATCTTGCCAAAATCCTAAATCCCCTGTGCGCATAAATGGCCCTTCACCACTTTCGGCAAGGTTTGCATTAAATGTCTTTTCTGTCTCTTCTAACCTATGCCAGTATCCTACAGCCATACTGGGATCGCATACCCAAATCTCTCCTACCTCATCTGGTTGACATTTTCTCAAAGTGTTTCGATTAACGATCGCCACTTTCATCCCACCAATGGGAGGTCCACAGCTCACTACAGATCGTACTACCTGCTCTTTTTCTGCTGGTGATACTACTACAATTCTATTTTTTTCTAGGGCTTCTGCTGCTAAGGTCAACACCCTGGCTTTTTCCCCATGTTTTTTAGTCGAAACCAACAAAGTTGCTTCCGCTAGTCCATAAGCTGGATAAAGAGCATCCCTACGGAAACCAAATGGTTCAAAAGTGGCAATAAAATTTTCCACTGTTTCTTGGCGAACTGGCTCGGCTCCGTTGCTAGCTGTACGCCAACTACTTAGGTCTAAATTCGCCCTTTGTTCTGCTGTGGTTCTTCTTAGGCAATGTTCGTAGGCAAAATTTGGTCCTTGACTATGGGTAACTCGGTAGCGTGAAATTGTCTGTAGCCAACGAATGGGTCGCATATAGAAGGCGATGGGCGACATCACATAGCAGGGAATACCGGAATATAGCGGTTGGATTAGTCCATCAACGAGTCCATAATCGTGAAAATGGGGAACCCACGTTGTGGCGATACTGTCTGATGTATAACCCCAAGCTTCTTTTATGTAACTACAGTGGTGTATTAAATTTTTGTGGGTTAGCATCACACCCTTTGGTGTTGAAGTGGAGCCGGATGTGTATTGAAGATAAGCCAGAGTATCGCTATTTAGATCTGGTTTTTGCCATTTTTGTGATAGTGCAGTAGGAATTTTATCGCTAACTATCCATTTGATGCTTTGGAATTCTGAAGACAACTGAGAAGTGGATTCTTTGAGTTGGGAATACTTGGAAAAATCAGTAAGTATTACCGAAGCTTGGGCATCAAAGACAATTGCTTCAAGCCTAGGTAGTGTCCGCTTCAGTCTAATTGGGTCTGGTGGTGGTGCCGGAATGGCAACCACTCCTGCATACAAACACCCAAATAAGGCGGCGATAAATTCTAGTCCCTGTGGATATAGGAGTAAAGCCCTTTCATTCCTATCTACTTGTTTTTGAAGTTCTACAGCAATTGCCCTGGCTTTTTCATCTAATTCTTTGTAACTTAGGCTATTTACCTCTTTTTCCCCATTCTGTAGGAAACTGTAAGCTTTTCGAGCAGATTGATAGTGGGAGCGATATTGAAGAAGGTCAATTAAAGTATAAAATTCTTGCTCATTTTTCATATACTCAATTTGGATTCACCACTATTGTTTGCCAATAACGTACGCAATTTTCTGGTCTAACCATGGCTGACCACAACCTATAACCTTACGGACACCTGTAACCTAGCTACAGACGGGTATTACTTGGTTTTGTTCTAGTGCTTTCCTCTGCATAGGTATGCGTACGCTAACCACCGAGACAGATTTTGACTGCGTCTCGGTGGTGGATATGTGGGCACTGCAATTACGCCAGCATACAAGCACCCAAACAAAGCAGCAATGAAGTCTATACCTGGTGGTACTACTAGCGAGCATTGCTCGTTCCCCCGTTGCCCCCAGAGACGGCAACTGGCAGGCGTACGCCCTTGAGCGTTGCTCTAATACCTCATAGGTGATACGAGCAGTTTCTTTTTCCCCTTTTTCCTTGAAGGTATAAGGGATTTGTTCAGGCTGAGAATGGGCTCTCAAGCGCCACAACTCTACCAGATTGTCAAACTTCTCGTCAAGGTCTAAAAATCTGAGATTTTTCAAGTTTCAACCTCCTTGGTAGATAGCGTTTTTCAACGCTTACTTGCTCCCCTGCCACAGTTTTTTACTGTTTTAAC
>NZ_JAAHFZ010000129.1:0-4790 GCF_010672795.1 Moorena sp. SIO1G6 | reverse complement strand
GGAACACACAGGGTTTATGGTATTTGTAAGGCATGGGTTTTACCTCTTGCTGTAATTAATTTCAATCAACACATTTATATAATGTCAGATCTAAATCCCTCTTGGCAGTACCCTTGAGGGTACCTTTGATAAACTGATAATAAGATAGCCTAACCAGGGTAAGCGCAAGAATCAATAAGCTGTAGCTTATTGAGAAAAAAAGGGGCTCATTCTCAACTATTAAACTCTATTGAGAATCAAGTTCTACGAGATTATAGGGGTTTCGAGCCACGATCAACCGATATCCAGCCAATGCACATTATGGGCAATTTTTTCTTGCGCTTACCCTGATAGCCTAACTTAGGTATTATTATCGGTGAACCAATAAATAAAAACTCCTTCATCCTGATTTCAGAATGGAGGATAGAGAGGCAGGGTAAGAGCATCTCAATCAGGCTTGACACAAGGGATGAGAAGAATCTAATCTGTCGCCTGTGAAAACAACTAAGGACTTGAATCATATAGTTATTATCCATAGCAGTGCGCTTCATTTTTTGCCGGAGACTACGTTTGTAAGTTTGCTCACGATCAAGGGCAGTAAGAGCAATGCGTCGCCAAAGAGCGCGCATTACGGGGACTGTGTAAAGAGCGAATACGGCAAGCATCTTCGGCAAAAGTACAGTCGATAGTCCAATGTAGCTCGTTTTCAATGCTCCAGTGTTTTCTAATTGCCGAAGCTAAAACCTGAGCATCACTAGCTTTTGAAGTCAGATAAAACTGAACTTCACGAGTAGTTTTGTTCCACAGACGGCGGACACGAACCACCATCACCAAACTTTGGAGTCCTTCCCAGAGCTAGGGAAGGTGAAATTAACCTTGTGCCGAAACCGGTACAGACCCTGCCCTGGCGTATCTCTGTGCGATGATGACCTTTTTCGATACGCTGGTCATAACTGACCCCTTTGGGTAATTCAAAATTCAAAATTAAAACTTCAAAATAAAGAAAATCATAAATTTTGAATTAATTAATTCTGGGTACAAGCCCCCCGGGTAATTCAAAATTAAAAATTAAAAATTAAAAATCTAGAATTGTCCGAATCATTTTGAATTAATAATTTTGAACTTTGAATTGGAGCGTTCGCGCAGCGTGACCTACGGTCAAGCGAGTTGTGGTCTTCAATCAGTGGCGGGTACAAGCCCCCACTGATTGTCATTTTGCTTTTTGGGCAAAAAGCAATCTCCCTCAAGGAGATGAATTAATGGAAACCTCATTTCCTTTGGATGACCTGAGTGGGAGGGAGAGGGTTACAATCTCCCTCAAGGAGATGAATTAATGGAAACCGGCTCAAAATAAGCTTCTAAAATTTTCCCTGTAAAGTTACAATCTCCCTCAAGGAGATGAATTAATGGAAACTCTTCCCAGTGAATACAATCGTTGTTTTCCCAATAGTTACAATCTCCCTCAAGGAAATGAATTAATGGAAACATGGTTTCTGCAGCTGGAAGGATCCATTAAGAGAGATATCTTTGTCAAAGTTACAATCTCCCTCAAGGAGATAAACTAATCTAAAAACACTGACCCTTAAATACAAAAAAAAGGTAGGCAATGCCTACCTTAAAAATTCACCGTAACTATAGATCTAACAATTGGTGTAATGGTGTTAACAAATTTAAGAAACTGATGCAGTCGCTACTCCCTGCTCCCTACTCCCTAAAACCTAGAACTTTGTACCTCACCCAATTTAAAAATGCTATAGCGTTAGATACCAAGCATTTCAGCCTGTTTCGTCGCCCCTTCAGGTACAGTTGTTACTCAAACGCCTACACGTTCAAGATGGATTCCACACTAGCTTTCAGAGAAAAATCTCCTGCTCCACGATAAGAACGAACCATAACAAAATATTCACCTGGTTCTGAAGGTCGGATACTAATTTTCTCGTCAGGTAAACTGGTATACCCACGATAGTCGAACTCACTGATAGTTGGCTGCAATGCCTTTCTGACATAGAGATCGAAATCTACACCATCCTGTCCATCTAGCTCAAGGCTCAATGAGGTGCCGACCCTCACCCGATATAAGCTAGAATCGCCAGTCTGCTTTAAATGCCCTGAAACCGCCTCTCCTATTTGTAATTCTGGTATGTCTAGCCGCTCTAGGGCATTGAGGATGGCTGGAACATCGATCAGCCCAAACCCATGATCGTAGTCAAAACCTGCCACACCCAAATCTTCGGCAGTTCGGCGCAACAGTTGACGAAGTTCAGCGGGAGAGAGAACCGAAGGAGGATACTTAGTCCGAATCGATGCTACAACACCAGCCGCAACAGGACAAGCTGCTGAAGTGCCACTATCTGCTCGATAAACTCCTGAGCCAACAAAATGAGTATAGGCACAAAGATCGGGTTTTTGAGAGTCGAGATGTCCTGGTCCCTGACTAGAATAGCCAACTCGCTCTTTATTAACTGTCACCCCAGCAATGCTAAGGACACTTGGATGAGAATTCGCACCATAAATGGGTCTGTTAGTAACGCGTTGGCATCTTGGATCAGGACATTCTGCACCACAATTACCAGCAGCAAAAAGAATATCAGCACCAGCATCCTCTAAACTTTCAACAATGATATTGAAAGGATGATTGGGATTATCACTGTAATTGCCAGGATGGCCCACCGGAAAGTCCCAAGAGGGATGAAACATTCCCCAACTATTATTAACTACCAAAGCTGGTTTAGGTTCTGGGGCTGTTGAGAGTATTTGCAGCAAGTTACTGAAAGCTTTGACAGCATCACTCAAAAACCCATCCATTACCGAGCCACCTGGTGTCTGCGATTGGAGAAGGGCATAGTCGAGAAGAGTGCTGTTTGGCGCAGCAATGCAGACATCAAAGGCACACATTGTTCCATGATCGACACGCATATTACCTGGGGTAAGTCCAGATACTGGAGTCCAGCTTTTGCTCGCATCGAATTGAGGTGTTTTACCCTTACTGTTTAGATGGGATAGATTGACTCCGCTATCAACGATCGCCACCATTACGTTAGACCCATCCATTCCTTTTGCTTGAAGTTGTGGAAATTGCAGTAAATTCTCCACATTTCGATGGGTTCCCACTGAAGCAGGTGGACAAATAGCGATCGCACTAATTCGTGGATCTGAAAACACACCAATCCCATTAGGGTCTTGTTCAACTGCCGCTATTAAAGGCTCTAGTGCATCATCTGCCACCTCACCTCTTACCAGATAAGTGGAAACTTCAGGGCGAGCATCAAAGGAAAATAGTTGTCCTACTTCTGTGACTCCAACCTCTTCTCGTCTTTGTCGATTAGGCACCAAAACAGGTGTATAACTTTGATCCAGTGAAAAGCCATCAATAGAAACAGCCTCTGTTGTCATAGTGAAACTCTCGGCAGTCATTGCAGCACGGAGTTCCGGCATAAATCGCATCTGAATTAACACACGCATGTTATTTATCCTCTTCTTCTTGAGATTCTGTGGGAGCTATTTTTATATCACCGTGAACTCCCTTGACTAACGGTTGTATTGCTATCAGTTTTTGAGAATCCATGTCACCCGATACACGGATGACATACAAATCCCGCTTCGGACTTATGAGAATTAGACCATAATCTTCATCAATCTCTAAGTCTTTGATTCCATCTAGTTGCTTCACGGACTCCAAAGAATTGTTAGGAGGCGGTAGATTGAGTGTAATTAAGTAACGCATTTTTCTAGCTTGGTTGACATTCAAGTGGCAAGCTACTTGAACTGTCTCTAAGTGAGCAAAAACTGAATATTCAAAGTAGAACATACGAACAAAAGCTCTTGTACTTTTATTTTTAGAATCCCTACAGCTAGAACAGGGTAAACGCATCTAATTTTTTTATTTCTATATATAGTTTTTAGTGAATTCAATGAACACTATATATAGGAAATTGATTGTCAATAAGCACAATAGCGATGCAGAGGTGCGACCCGTGGCGAATTTAATTACGGGTCAAACGCACCATTACGGTCTTGGGGAGCCAGTGCGGTCTTGGGGGTTCCCCCCATGAGCAACTGGCGTGGTTTCCCCCATGAGCGACTAGATCAAGACAAGGCCGGGTTTATTGAGAACTACCCCCGGTTACCCAACAAGATGCGCTTACCCTGGATAGAGAGGAGAGATAGGACTTAATTTCTGCCCAGAATTTAAAAGCCAGCTGTCAAAGATTGCTAAAGAGATTAAGTGGTAACTGGTTCGGCTGGCTCAGTACCCGCTCCGTTCTCTTCGAGTTCCATTTCCTCATATTTACTAAAGCACTTACGCTTAGCACCTACAGCTAGGTCGAGCACAATCGGTACTTCTAATTTGATCGGAACTTGGAACACACAGGGATTATAGTATTTGTAAGCCATGGGTTTTACCTCTTGCTGTAATTAATTTCAATCAACACATTTATATAATGTCAAATCTAACTCTGGCTTGGCAGTACCCTTGAGGGTACCTTTTATGAGGTGATATGATAGTGTTTCATAACTTAGCCTCGGTATTGGTGGGCATTGCTCATTTAATTTATAGGCTCACTAATTTTAATCTTCCTGATCAATGCCCACCCTACGATTTTTGTCTGGTTCGGTATTGGTGGGCATGATTATCGCTTAAGGTCTACAATAAAACTCCTCCCTCCTGAGCTCAGGAGGGAGTAAACAGAGGAGAGATAGGACTTAATTTATGCCGATAATTTCAAAGCCAACCGTCAAAGATTCCTGTCAAAGATTGCTAAAGATACTAAGTGCTAACTGGTTCGGGGGACTGATCAGTAGCCGCTCCG
>NZ_JAAHFZ010000128.1:0-5013 GCF_010672795.1 Moorena sp. SIO1G6 | reverse complement strand
TTATGCGGATCAGGGGGGTTAGGTAACAGGATTTGGGAAATGTCGTTGTCAGTCAATGGTTGGTGAGCACTCAATCGCTAAAAACCTGCACCGGTTCTAGGGAGCGAACCTATAAGTCATAGCTTATAACGACTGATGCCCGATGCTGAATTTATTATTATTTTTGATTTAGGGAAGCCGATGGAACCAGACTCTGAAGACTCTTAGGGATTTGGGTGATTCGTGATTCCATAGCGCTGCACCCAAGTAAGAATTAAGCTATCAGCAGACAGCTGATAGCTTAATTCTTACTAATTTACGACAAAAATTTCAAGCCTAAAAACAAAGCAGCAATTGTTCCAGAAACACAAATTTCTCCTTGTTCAATTTTTTTCATAACCTCGTCTACAGGTACCAAAAAAATTTCAACCTCTTCGGTAATATCTAGATTTTGAGTACCCGATGGTTGAGCTTCTTGCGCCATAATTAAATTAATTTTATTGGTATCTTTTACCGGATTATCATATAAAGTTGCTAAGGAAACCATATGCTCGGAAACATAACCAGTCTCTTCTTCTAATTCCCTAGCAGCTGCTTTTATACTATCTTCTTCCATTGAGTTGAAACCACCCCCAGGGAGTTCCAATAAAATTTCTCCCACTCCATGGCGATATTGACGGACAAAAACAACATTGCGATCGCAAGTAATTGCCAGTATCAGCACAATATCTGGTCTAACATTGATGAAGTAGTCATCAACAACTTGACCACTGGGTAATTCCACTTCATCTTGCCTGACTCGACACCATTGGTTGTCAAAAACCAACTTTGATTTAAGGGTTTTCCATGGCTTTATTGAAATCATTAAATTACTGAATAATTACAAAACTATAAGTTAAAGTATGAAGGATAAAGGTTTAAGGTTACCGGTTGATTTAGAGGTTGAAGGTTACAGGTTGAAGGTTGAAGGTTGAAGGTTACAGGTTGAAGGTTACAGGTTGTAGGTTGTAGGTTATAGGTTACACCTTATAGGCGGCAGATGATCGGGCACACCTATTCCTCACCATCGTCCTAGTAGAGTATAACCTTGGCCAATAGGCCACGCTACGCGAACAAGCTACCCTACAAGGGAAGCCTCAGGCGAACAACCAAATAACTTTCAAACCTACCCTACGGGAACGCCAAAGGCGAACAACCAACTAACCTCCAACCTTAAACCAACTAACCTCCAACCTTAAACCAAACCACCTTCAACCTTAAACTAAATAACCATATACTAAATAAACAATGCGTATTGGCGTTGAAACCTTCACGGTACATAAGCGGTTCCCTTTAACCATCAGTCGTGGCACCACCTCTGAAACCACCAATGTCTGGGTCAGGATAGAACAGGAGGGTATTGAAGCGTGGGGGGAAGGGTCTCCGTTTTCCCTAGGAAAGGCAACTAGGCTCAGCAGTAGCTCGTCAGATCTAGGCACAGAGGGTTTCCTGCCCCCCACCCCCCATAAGCAAACTACGGAGATTCTGCTGGAAGCCCTAGAGGTGGTTATCCCGATGCTGGAGGCATTTAGTCCTTGGGAACACCAACAAATTGAACGGGTGTTGGAGGAAGTACAGGTGCCATCAGCAGCTTGGGCGTCTATTGATTTGGCAATACATGACTGGTTAGGGAAGCGGGTGGGATTGCCCCTCTGGCGGCTGTGGGGATTGAACCGCCGCCGAATTGTGCCAATTTCCGCTACGGTAGGCATTAGTGACCCAGAAAAGGCCAGGCAACGGGTGCAGGACTGGATTCCCATGACTGGTGCTCATGTACTGAAAATTAAATTAGGTTCACCTGACGGGATTGCTGCTGATCAACAGATGCTGCTGGCCATTCGAGATGAGGCACCAGAAGCCGAGTTGAGTGTAGATGCCAATGGGGGTTGGAGTTTGGAGGAAGGGGTAGAGATGTGTAACTGGCTGGCAAGTCAGGGAGTGAGGCATGTGGAACAACCCCTCGCTCCGGGAAAAGAGGTTGATTTACCCCAGTTGTATAAGCAATCCCCTTTACCAATTTTTGTGGATGAAAGTTGCAAGACTTGCCAAGATATTCCGCCATTGGCAAACTGTGTCCATGGTATTAACATCAAACTAATGAAATCCGGTGGTTTAACTGAGGCAATACGGATGGTGCATACCGCAAAAGCTTGTGGGTTGCAGGTGATGTTTGGTTGCTATTCTGACAGTACTCTGGCCAATACAGCAGCTTCTCATCTCTCACCACTGGCAGATTATCTAGATTTAGACAGCCACTTAAACCTAGTAGATGACCCCTTCTTAGGGGCAACCCTACAAAATGGGCATTTGATACCGAATAATTTACCAGGACTGGGGGTGAAACGCCGTGAATTTAACCACTAATCGGCGTATTGCGATTCTACTCCATGAAGGGTTTCTTGGTTCAAAAGGCAAAACCGGACTGACTCTGTTACGGTATTGCCCAACGGAGATTGTGGTAGTGATTGACCACCAGTGTGCTGGGGAATCTTTGTCTAAATTAACTGGAATTAAGGTTAATGTCCCGATTGTAGATTCTGTGTCTGCTGCCCTAGCTTATCAACCGGATATCCTAGCCATTGGTATTGCGCCATCTGGGGGAGCATTACCAGAGCCTTGGTGGCAGGAGGTGAAAGTAGGGGTTGGAGCAGGGTTATCGATTATCAATGGTTTGCATACTCCCATGGCATCTGACCCAGAGTTACAGAAATTACTGCAAGACGGTCAGGTAATTTGGGATATTCGTCGGGAACCGAAGGGATTAGGCATAGCAAGTGCTCAAGCGCGATCGCTACCTTGTCAGCGCATCTTGACAGTAGGTACAGATATGGCAGTGGGCAAAATGTCAGCAGCTCTAGAGTTATATCTGTGCGCCCAACGTCAGGGCATATCATCGAAGTTCCTAGCAACTGGTCAAGCTGGCATTATGATTTCTGGGGATGGCATTCCCTTGGATGGGATTCGGGTAGACTTTGCGGCTGGTGCTGTGGAACAAATGGTATTGCGCTATGGTAATGACCACGACTTATTGATCGTAGAAGGGCAAGGTTCTCTGTTGCATCCTGGTTCTACAGCTACTCTACCGCTAATTCGAGGAACTCAGCCGACGGGATTACTATTGGTGCATCGAGCCGGACAGAAGTCTGTTCGTAATCATGACCATGTGTCGATTCCCCCATTAACCAAGGTGATTGAGCTTTACGAGACCGTTGCTAGTGCTGGTGGGGCATTTGGTCAGGTCAAGGTGATTGCGATCGCACTTAATACTGGCCACTTGGATGATCAAGCTGCCCGGTCGGCAATTGAACAGGTACAAACAGAGACTGGCCTACCTTGTACCGATGCCGTGCGATTTGGAGCAGATGTATTGTTGAAAGCAGCAATTGGTGATAATGAGTCGGGTTAAGACAAAACTATCCTGTACCTCGTCAGTATGATAAACGCTATAAAAATGTTTCCCAGCTTCCCAGCTCCCCATCTCCGGATTAATCTTGGCGTACCTGGCATACTGAAAGAAGGGGGCAAGTAGCAACTACTCCCAGGAAATCTTGACCCAGCAAATTCTAAACGTTAATTCAAACGTTAATTCAATCCAATGAAACGTGAATCCAACAGTTCTAATGGGATACCTGAACTTAATTACACAACCTTAGCGATTCTTGGTGGGGTTTTTGTCTTGGGACTTGGAGTTGGTATTGCTTTTAGCTCTGGTGCCACTCTCAACCCAGAAAATGTTGCCTCTCGTGAAGTGATTGACCGCAGCGCACCCAACCCAGAGCTTTGTATTCAGTATGGTGCCAGTGCGATGGTGACAGATATGCAAGTTTTCGTGACTCTCAATCCCTTTAATGTGTATGTGACTCAGCCCAAGATGCGACCTGGGTGTGTTTTACGTCGGAATAACTGGTCAATTCTAGAACAGAGGAGGCTGATCTCATCGGAACAGGTACGGGAATGCAAAAACAGGATGAATACTTTTGGTTTCACTGGTGTGCTTGAAGGTTCACCGGAAATCCGCTGTATCTATCAAAACGATGCAACCGGTAACTTGTTCCTCAACCAAGGTGGTGCCACCGGACCACGGGAAACCGATCAGTTTTAAAGGTTGAACAAGATGAGTGACGCATTCCCCCACCACGAGAACGCAGGTGGGGGTCAAGGAACTGCCTATTGTGTTATAGTTAATTTAGCTTGAGCGGTACGGCAAAGGACAGAACAAGATTCTGAGCAACCTAGAGGCACGACCTGTAAATCCTTTGTAGTCGGTTTATATACGTCAGACTCTAGGTAAAAGTTTATAATACAAGCCCCATAGCGGAAGCGATGCAGCGCGGTCTTGGGGAGCCAGTGCGGTCTTCGGGGTTTCCCCCATGAGCAACTGGCGTGGTTTCCCCCACTCGCTATTGCATCAAGACAACGACTTGGGGGAATAGTAAGCGCAAAAGTTCTGGCAACAGGCGCGAGAATGCCGCCTGTCGCGAGGGATAAAACCTTGTAATTAAGACGGACACCCCCACCACGAGAACGCAGGTGGGGGAAGCATTCATGGGTGTTTGGTTGTTTGCCCTTGGGTGCATCAGTTGTTAAGCTTTTGCTACCACAGAAGCTAACATAAATTGCTTCGACTTGATGGAGATAGGGGAAGCGAGAGATAGTAAACGCGATGTTCCTTTGGAACCGCTTCGCGAACGCATCCCAATCAATCTCAGGACAATCGAAGTAATAATCCCCTACCATGGGGATAGCGATCGCAAGGGGAGAAAGCTCAGGGGATGACGGCTCACAGGGGTTAGGGGACCGGTCCCCATTACCGATTAGCCATTACCGATTAGCCATTACCCATTACCGATTAGCCATTACCCATTACCCTGACTGACGGACACTTTTTTTTGTACATTTAGCAGTACATTTAGGCGCAGGCATCAAATTCCTGAATCAGGCAGAAGGTAATCTTCTGATAATAGCGGTCACGAGCTTTTTGGGAAGGGAAACAAG
>NZ_JAAHFZ010000127.1:0-5196 GCF_010672795.1 Moorena sp. SIO1G6 | reverse complement strand
TTGGTATAATTCTGGTATCATTCTAACTTGATAGGTCGTCTTGACAATTTCTGACCTATCTTTTTTTACCATAATTCGCTCAATTTAATATATATCAAGGTTTACGGGGCGCTTGTCGCCCCCCCAGCTCAAAGGGTCATTATTTATTGGTGATGTTTTGATCAATATGTTCGACAAGCAATTTTCTCACTTATCAGATTTCGATCAAGAGCTAATGAACTATTTAGCCATGGCTACCGAGCCAGTTTCAACTCAATACTTGCTAGCTCAATTTTCTTCATATCCCAACAGAGCGAGTTCAGAAATAAAGACATCTATAAATAATTTGTTACAACGTTCACTTATTGAAAAAAATTCTCAGGATATGGGGGAAGTTTTTTTTACTGTAGATCCTGTAATTAAAAACTATCTTAACAAACGTTTGTACCAGGGTGGCTGATTTAAGTAACTATGATTCACATCGGACAGGAAATACACAATCGTTACCAAGTTATCAAAAAGTCAGGGTAATCGCATCTTGATCGAGTTCTAAAATTACTTTAACTTGACCATTAATTTGACTGTAAACTGCAGGTTATGACATGCACAAAACTGATGTATTTAGTGTTAAAGTCCCACAAAGTGCTTTGGATCTATGGCTTGAGCTATATGAGGAAGTCCATGACCTGATCAAACTTGTCCTCAAACTTGCCTTGATCTGAGCCAACCCCTCACTCAGCCACACTGGCTGCCAGAATTTTGATCACAAAGTCATTGTCCATCCCGGCCTTGTAACGCTTCATCTTCAGACTGAGTCGGGACGGTTCGCGATCCACGTAAATTGACACTTAAACGGCGCAACAGCCCCAGGTTTTGGGCAGCATAACCCTGACGAATCCGACTCGCATCTTCGTTGAAGGTGACATCGAGCACCCAATGCAGACTATTTTCAATAGTCCAATGGGAGCGAATGACCTGGTTATGGCGCTGAGCATCCGGTTCCAGACTACTGATGTAAAAGCGAACTTCCTTGGTAGTTTTGTTCCATAACTCTCGCGTAGTCTTAACCATCACCACGGTGGTTAAGCCCACCCATTGGGGTTGCCGATGCAGGGCGCGGTAATTGACTCACTGGCACCGCCCAAACCTGACGAGTATCCCTGCGGTGATGCCCACTTTCAATACAAGGCGTGGTGAGTGAACTCAATCCCCTGCCAGTTCTGAGCTTCAGCTTGCTTAAACCAATCCTTTACTGACTGGCTGAGCTGACCTTGGTTGCCTTTGAGAGCCAAAACATAGTCTCCTTCGGCCTTCTTGATTTGCCCAGCCATGGGGATTTGGGTTCCCATCGCATCGAGGGTCACCACAGCTCCCTTAAGGTTGAGCAACAACAGCCTCTGAGGTAGTGCCTTGATTTCATTGGACTTGCTCTCGACCTTTTGCTGAGCCAGCACCAGCCCATGTTCGCTGCTCCAGGCACTGACACTGTGCAGAGCTTTAAGTTGGCTTTCTCGGTCATAAGAACCTTTTCACCTCTTGCCATCGATATGAATCATCTTTATACCTAATTTATCGGTGATGCTGCTGATCCAACTCAGGAAACTGGTTTCTAGCTCTTGGGGTTCGAGCCGACCCAACACCCGACCAAAGGTATCATGGGAGGGAATCCCATAGGGTAAGTCCAAAAAGGTCTCATGCCACCCAAGCTTGGCTTTGCCGTAGGTCTCAATGGCGACAAACCCATCGGCTCCAGAGAGGATGGCCAAAATGGCAATGGTGACTATCGCTCTTCAACTGTGATGCTGGGTTCTTTCCACACGGGGATCCTGTAGGTGTTGAAAGTGTTTAAGAACACTCTTTCATTGAATCAATGCCTGTTGTTGTTGCTGAGGTGTCAGCACAAGTGCGGCCATTGCCTTTTGACATGATCAACGATCGGGAAATAGAAAATTTTGTTGATTCTCAGGTTAACTGCTTGGGCTTCTGGGAGGTAGCCTCAAGGGCGATCAGGATTTAGATAACACACCTAAATATTTGTCAAGTACATTTTATACAAAATAAGATGCGATTACCCTGATCAAAAAGTGAGGTAGCGGTAACTTTAGTCAAACCTTTGAAGTAGAAGATTGGCTTGGTATTAACTCAAGTCAGTCAGGTAACAGGAAAGTGATCAAAGTTCTGACATTAAGTTACTTTAGTGATTCAAAGACGAGAGAAAAAGCCGTTGAGTTGTTTCAGCGAGAAGTAGAAGTGTTGAAGCAGCTCAATCATCCAGGAATTCCCCGAGTTGAGCCAGATAGCTACTTCCGTTTTGTGCCTAATAAAAATAACCAAGAAGACTTCTTACACTGCTTGGTGATGGAGAAGATTGATGGACTAACGTTGGAAGAGTGGCTGGTTCAGACTAATCAACTAATTACTGAAGAGCAGGCAATTGACTGGCTAAAACAACTGATAGTAATACTTAATGAAATCCATCCCAAGTATTTACACAGGGATATTAAACCGGATAACATCATGATCAGACCCAATGGACAACTGGTATTAATTGACTTTGGCGCAGTTAAAGAACTAACCCAAAAATACATTATTCAACAACAAAGTACTTCGCCAACTACCAGTATTGGAACCCTAGGATATGTACCACCAGAGATCATTAATGAACAAGAAGCTTATCCACAATCTGATTTTTTTGCCTTAGGTCGTACCTTTGTGCGGTTGCTCAGTGGTCAACACCCTAGTGATTTTCCAAAAGACTCCCGAACTGGAAAGTTTATCTGGCGAAATGAAGCAATACATATTTCGGAAAGACTGTTGGATTTAATAGATTTTCTAATGGAACCGTATTGGCAAAATCGGCAAAAATATCACCAAACAATTTTGTTATATATGATTGATTATTTGACCAATAATAATATTAATAATTATGATAATTATAAAAATAAACGGGTTAAGCGTAGCAATTATAATTTTATTAATTCAGGATTATTAATTTTTAGCCTTGTCCTCAACTTCTTTTTACTTGGTTTACTTAGCCAAGGAAATTATCTAACCCCTGGTGTAGTTTTGCTACTTTTTGTAATCCTCAGTATCCTGTCCATATCACTAGTATTTTCTTTAGAATTTATTTTATTAATTAAAAGATTATCCAAGCTGTTACTGTCTAGGAAAATATAGCGGTTTGCAACCCGCGCTAATTAAAATAATAACAAGGGTAGCATGTCACTTATGCAGAGCATTTGTACTAGAGCAATAACATCTATCTATTTTAGCGGATTTTATGGATTTCCTCTTCCAAGCTGTTAGTTAAAACGACTCCAAACATAGCTATACCTTTATTTTATACTTCAACCTTATAAACTAACCATAAATAATTTACAAAACTATTGCTTAGCCATAATTTTGTAAATCATATTAATAATTTAACATCACAGGTACGAAAAAGCCTTAAATAATCGGTCTATTCGCTTGCTGTTTAACAATTTCCCACAGATTTGCGCTGCGCTGACGAGAGCTTGCTAGCTGGTCATGGGACGCTTTCAATTCTGCACGATATATTCCCTCAAGGGTACTCAGTTTATTGTCATATAGTGTTTTTGCCTGACGCTCAATTTCAGCCTTGCTAGCATCTAGTGGTACCTCAAGCCTAATCAAAAACGAACCACTGCTCTTCTTTTCGATAGCTTGGATTGATAGGTATTCTTCACCGTATTCTTCCCTGAGCTGTTGAAAGGAAAGCAAAAAAGCTTTCCAGTCAATACCATCACTAAATGTCAGGTCAACAGTTTCCAAGGCTTTCTGAAACAGACAAGTAAAATCTCCTGGGGCAAAGTTCTGAGTTTCATTCCTAGGGCGACGTTCAATGAATTTGTCTTGTGTATAGTCATATTTTAGATACGCATACTCACAAATCACATGCTTGAGCTTCGTGCCCTGATTAATTTTCCAATCTTCCAGACAAGCTCCGGTAAAGATTACTTCAGTAAAATTACAGTCTAACGCTTGAGTCCTAATCAGGTAAGCCTCCCTCAGGTCAGCCTTGGTCAGGTTAGCTTCGCTCAAGTCAGTTCCGCTCAGGTCAGCCTTGGTCAGGTCAGCCTTGGTCAGGTCAGCTTTATTGAAGTTAGCTCCACTGAGGTCAGCTTTGCTGAGGTTAGCTCGACTCAGGTCAGCTTTGCTCAGGTCAGCCCAACTGAGGTCGGCACTTCTGAGGTCTGCCTGGCTCAGGTCGGCATTTCTAAACTCAGCCAGACTGGGGTTAGCACCACTAAGGTTAGCCCTGCCAAGGTAACATCCACAAAGGTCTGTTTTGCTGAGGTTAACTCTACTTAGGTTAGCCTTGTAGAGGTTAGCAGAGCGGAGCTTAGCTTTGCAAAGGTCAGACTTGTAGAGGTTAGTCTCAATTAGGTTAGCGCCGCTGAGGTTAGCCTCGATCAGGTTAGCCTTGTAGAGGTTAGCAGAGCGGAGCTTAGCTTTGCAAAGGTTAGCCTGGTTAAGGTTAACCTTGATCAGGTTAGATAAACAGAGGTTAGCCTCAAGGAGATTAGCCTCGCTGAGGTTAGCCCCTCTTAGGTTAGCCACATTGAGGTCAGCTTTGATCAGGTTAACTCGCCTGAGATCAGCTCTACTGAGGTCAGCCCCTCTCAGGTTAGCCTCACTCAGATCAGGCTCTAGGTTAGGATTCTCCATCCGCCACTGATTCCAGGCATCTATCCCTCGTTTGAGCACAGCCAAATGCTCTTTGTCTGCCATGATGCAATTCGATCCCACAATACAAAAAAACGCTCACAATAGGGCAGCGTCATGGTTTCTTCCTGCTTCATCCTAGTCGTGTCGGCACTATCCAGTCCACAGGTATTAGGGTCTGAATATATTTGTCTACACGGATGCTTTGACATCTCCCCCGTTTAAAACACGGGGGATTCTATGAGGTTGTTACACCGCAGCGGTTTTCCCGTGCGGTTTCACTTCTCATTCGATATGATTTTTTAAGAGAGCTAAAAAGATCGTATCGATGTGGGAGTGTCAAAACTCCCCTACCCACCTTGGCTAGGTCGATTAGCTGTGTGGTTACTTTTTTGATAATGTTTGATTAAACTAAGCCGGTGAGTCGCCTCACCGACTCGTCTTCAAAACCGGACGTGAAAGTTTCCCTTCATCCGGCTCCTCATCATAGGAACCATTGTCATTGGTACCTCATTAAATCGGATTGTTATC
>NZ_JAAHFZ010000126.1:0-5207 GCF_010672795.1 Moorena sp. SIO1G6 | reverse complement strand
AAAGGTAAAGATTCAGCAATTTTTTCGAGTTTAATATTCTTGATATCTTGAACAATAATTACTACAAGGTAAAAAAACAATAATTGAGATTCGGAAAGTAGATTTTTTAGATGTTTTTGGTATAATTATGGTATCATTCTAACTTGATAGGTCGTCTTGACAATTTCTGACCTATCTTTTTTTACCATAATTCGCTCAATTTAATATATATCAAGGTTTACGGGGCGCTTGTCGCCCCCCCAGTGGGCTTTGGCAAACCCTGATTAAAAAAGCGGCATCTCCTTCCTATTGGCTTCGTTTTACTCCAGATCCTAATCACAAAGGCTTGGTTGTACCCCCAGGTAAAAAGGACGAACCACCTGTAATTGGTTTAAACATTCCTTACTATATGCATGTGGAACTAGATTGTGACCAACAGCATCTGTTGTTATTAAATCGCGGTTTAGATACCAACTATGTAGTCTGTCCTTCCCAAGCTTTTGCTCCAGTTAATCGACTCAAAGATAAGAAAATTCTGATGCCTCAGTCAGGGGCAATGTGTGAAGAGATAAAATTTGATACGGTAGGGCAAGAGGAGTTTCTGGCTATTGTCTTAGACGATTCCTTAGATTTACCTTGGTTAACGCCTAATGAAGAAGAACCAGCTCCCATTTGGAATCCCGAACGGCTTAAGGAATTGTGGACAAGGTTGGGAGAAGATAGCAATAATTGGCAAGCATTTTATCGCTCATTCCAGGTAGTAGAAGCATTTGCTTAGAATTAGGTAACAGGAAACAGAATAGGAAAATATGGATGAACAAAGAATTGACGCTTATTTAAACCTGATCCAACAACTGCTGCAATGCCCCAATGGACAGGAAATAGAAATACTGCAGGCCAACCAAGAACTAGTGAATTGGAAGTTGGTCGATATTATGGAAGCAGTAGCAGCACACATGGAAGAGACAGGGAATGGAGATATTGCCAATTGGTTGTTAAACTTGGCAGGGGAATTAGCAGAGATACTCGGGATTTCCCCGACTGAAGTTCCTTTAGAAGACTATCTCAATTTCCTACAGTCCATCTTGGAAGCAGTTGCAACTGACCATAGTCCTCAGTCAGTTTACCCCCTACTGGAACAGAACCTCGACAAGCTAGATGAAAAATTAGGGCAGATCCTGCAAGATTGGGCAAAGGAAACCATCCCTCAACTTCAGCCAGAAGAAGCTGAATATGTTGCTAGAGTTATTGGCGAGTTCGGGAATTTGATTGGACAATTTCCTCTGGGTAATAGAGCCAGTAACCTAGAAATTGCCATTGCTAGTTATGAAGTCATGGCCACAGTTTTTACCTTGGAGGCATTTCCCCAAGATTGGGCATCCACTCAAAACAATCTCGGTGTTGCCTACTGGCACAGAATAAAAGGAGATAGAGCCGAGAATATCAAACAAGCTATCACTGCTTATGAAAATGCCCTACAAATCCGTACCAAATCAGCATTTCCCCAAGATTGGGCAGCGACTCAAAACAATATCGGTGGTGCCTACTCTGATAGAATAAAAGGAGATAGAACCGAGAATATCGAACAAGCCATCACTGCTTATCAACATGCCCTACAAATCTATACCAAGTCAGCATTTCCCCAAGATTGGGCAACCACTCAAAACAATCTCGGTGTTGCCTACTGCCACAGAATAAAAGGAGATAGAGCCGATAATATCGAACAAGCTATAGCTTATTATATAAATGCCCTACAAATCCGTACCAAATCAGCATTTCCCCAAGATTGGGCAGCGACTCAAAACAATCTCGCTGCTGCCTACTCTGATAGAATAAAAGGAGATAGAGCCGAGAATATCGAACAAGCCATCACTGCTTATCAACATGCCCTACAAATCTATACCAAGTCAGCATTTCCCCAAGATTGGGCAACCACTCAAAACAATCTCGGTGTTGCCTACTGGCACAGAATAAAAGGAGATAGAGCCGAGAATATCGAACAAGCCATCACTGCTTTTATAGATGCCCTACAAATCCGTACCAAGTCCGCATTTCCCCACGATTGGGCAAACACTCAAACCATTCTCGGTGCTGCCTACTATGACAGAATAAAAGGAGATAGAGCCGAGAATATCGAACAAGCCATCACTGCTTTTCAACATGCCCTACAAATCTATACCAAGTCAGCATTTCCCAAAGATTGGGCATCCACTCAAAACAATCTCGGTGTTGCCTACTGGCACAGAATAAAAGGAGATAGAGCCGAGAATATCGAACAAGCTATCACTGCTTTTCAACATGCCCTACAAATCCGTACCAAGTCAGCATTTCCCCAAGATTGGGCAATGACTCAAACCAATCTCGGTGGTGCCTACTATAAAAGAATAAAAGGGGATAGAGCCGATAATATCGAACAAGCCATCGCTGCTTTTATAGATGCCCTACAAATCCATACCAAGTCCGCATTTCCCTACCATTGGGCAATGACTCAACACAATCTCGGCATTGCCTACTCTGATAGAATAAAAGGGGAGAAAGCCGAGAATATCGAACAAGCCATCGCTCATCATCAAAATGCCCTACAAATCTATACTAAGTCAGAATTTCCCCAAGATTGGGCAATGACTCAAACCAATCTCGGTGCTGCCTACAATAATAGAATAAAAGGAGATAGAGCTGAGAATATCGAACAAGCCATCACTGCTTTTAAACATGCCCTACAAATCCATACCAAGTCCGCATTTCCCCAAGATTGGGCAATGACTCAACACAATCTCGGCATTGCCTACTCTAATAGAATAAAAGGAGATATAGCCGATAATATCGAACAAGCCATCGCTCATCATCAAAATGCCCTACAAATCTATACTAAGTCCGCATTTCCTAAAGATTGGGCAAACACTCAAACCCATCTCGGCGCTGCCTACCGTGACAGAATCAAAGGGGAGGAAGCAGATAATATCGAACAAGTCATTGCTCATTATAAAAATGCCCTAGACATCTATACAAAGTCCAAATTTCCCCAAAAATGGGCAATCACTCAACACCATCTCGGCGCTGCCTACTCTAATAGAATAAAAGGGGAGAGAGCCGATAATATCGAACAAGCCATAGCTCATCATAAAAATGCCCTACAAATCCATACCAAGTCCGCATTTTCCCACCATTGGGCAATGACTCAAAACCATCTTGGTATTGCCTACTATGACAGAATAAAAGGGGAAAAAGCCGATAATATCGAACAAGCAATCACTGCTTATAAAAATGCTTTACAAATTTATACCAAGTCCGCATTTTCCCAGGATTGGGCAACCATTAAAAACAATATCGGCAATGCCTACGTTGACAGAATCAAAGGGAATAAATCCGATAATATTGAACAAGCCATCGCTGCTTTTATAAATGCCCTACAAATCCATACCAAGTCCGCATTTCCCAAATCTTGGGCAAGGACTCAAAACAATATCGGCATTGCCTACTTCTACAGAATCAAAGGGGAAAGAGCCGATAATATCGAACAAGCAATTGCTCATTATATAAATGCCCTAAAAATCCATACCAAGTCCGCATTTCCCCAGGATTGGGCAATGACTCAAAACAATCTCGGTAATGCCTACTTGTTCAAAATCAAAGGAGATAGATCCGAAAATATTGAACAAGCCATTGCTCATTTTATAAATGCCCTACAAATCCGTACTAATTCCGGATTTCGCCAAGATTGGGCAACTACTCAAGACAATCTCGGCCTTGCCTACTTGCTCAAAATCAAAGGAGATAGATCCGAGAATATCGAACAAGCCATCGCTCATCATAAAAATGCCCTACAAATCCGTACCAAGTCAGCATTTCCGAAAGATTGGGCATCCACTCAAAACCATCTCGGCGCTGCCTACTATAAAAGAATAAAAGGAGATAGAGCCGATAATATCGAACAAGCCATCGCTGCTTGTATAGATGCCCTACAAATCCATACCAAGTCCGCATTTCCCCACGATTGGGCAATGACTCAAGGCAATCTCGGTGGTGCCTACTCGGATAGAATAAAAGGAGATAGAGCCGAGAATATCGAACAAGCCATCACTGCTTATCAAAATGCCCTAGAAATCGATACTCCAGAAAATTTCCCTATCAACTGTCTGCAAACAGCTAGCAATTTAGGTAATGTTGCTCTAGAAAATAACAATTGGCAACTAGCTATCGAAGGCTATGCCCTAGCTATCCAAGCAGTAGAACAAAGCCGGAGTTGGGCAATTGATGAGGAGCGTCGCCAAGAGATTCTTGCTGATTCCATTGACGTCTATATCAACATAGTACAAGCTTGTCTCAACTTAGGGCAGATCGAGAAAGCAGTGGAATATGCTGAACGTTCTCGTGCCCAACGCTTGGTAGATATGATGGCTAGTAATGAACTCTACCAAGGGGGAGAAATTGTCCCAGAACTAAAACAGCATTTGCAGGACTACGAGGAACTGCAACGGCGTATCAATCTCCTCCGTTTTGGTTCTGCTTCGGAGGCTGTTCCAGTTTTGGCAGGAAGTACTAATAAAACCATGTCATTGGGAATGGGACTGAAACAATCCCATGAATCCTTGACTAGGGACGCTTTATTAAAATACGAGAAAGAAATCCAGGCATTAGAGGCACAAAAACAGCAAGTTTGGCAACAACTGCGCCGTTATGACCCGGTTTTGGCGGGACAAATTCAAGTGGATCATCTTGATTGGAAGCAAATGCAGCAGTTAATCGAGGAAGCAACCACTGCTCTACTCAGTTTCTATACAACGAATGAGGATACCCATATTTTTATCCTACGTAAGGATCGCAGTCCTCAACTTTTTACTTGTGTTGGGCAGGGGGTGGATAACTTACGGGTTTGGATTGGACAAAACTGGTTTATTCCCTATCTTGAGGCAAAAAGTAAATGGAAACAGAAGATGGGGGATTTTCTTCAGGAACTTGCTGAGCGCTTGCAGTTGCAGGAGCTGGTGGGACAATATCTGACAGGGATTGAGGAGTTGATTATTGTGCCTCATTTAGCTTTGCATCAGATTCCTTTTGCTGCGTTGCCGATTGTGGATCCCCCCCAGCCCCCCTTAATAAGCTATGCTTTATAAACATCTTTCTTAACATAAAACTTGACAAAAAGAGTCAAGTGTGTGTTCTTGCTAGAATCGCCTCTGGCATCTATTATCACAAATATGGAACAATGGATATTGAAAGAGCTAGGA
>NZ_JAAHFZ010000125.1:0-5344 GCF_010672795.1 Moorena sp. SIO1G6 | reverse complement strand
CCCGTGTCGTTAATAAAGTAACCCGTGTATCCGAACGCGCCCCGCGTCGGCGAAAGCCGATAGTGATGGCTGGAGTTGGTAAGAAGCCCACACTGTAATCTTCGATGAGCGTGTGGGAGTATGTCACAAGACAGTTGTTTTGTAGGAACACGATCTGATCGTGCCCCTACTTTCTCCGATCCAAGATGAGAACAGCTATAATCGGCTGAACACTCAGCACTCCCCACTCATTAACTGAGTATTCAGCTTAGATTACTTGCTCCACTTCAAGGATTTCAGGGATAAATTCCTTTAAGCGGCGCTCAATCCCCATTCTCAGGGTCATGGTAGAGCTAGGGCAAGACCCGCAGGCTCCCTGAAGTCTTAATTTAACAGTCGGACCATCTAACTCAACTAGCTCCACATTCCCACCGTCAGCCATCAGGTAAGGACGCATCTCATCCAGGACTGTTTCAACATTTTCTGGAGTGAGTGCCATTGTTTCTGACATAATAAACCTCAGCTACATTGTAATTTCATGATAACTATGTTAATGGTAGCTTTCTGTGAGAAATGACTGATGAGTAAGGACTGATGACTGATGACCGATATCATGGTTAAGGTTTAGGATAGCGATCGCACCATGTCTGATCCTCTATAGCCAACCTTCCCGTAGGGTGACCAAAGGTCAATCGCTCTTTTCTACCAGTTGTCTCGGACCGTCCGCTCAAAACCTGCATCCCATCACCTAGGCATAATCAGGCTTTGAGGCACTTGTGTCCGGCAGTCAGCCTGTTCCCTATTCCCTATTCCCTATTCCCTAGGATTTATCGGATTATTCCCGACATCAAAAATAATTATAAATTCCGCATCAGGCATTAATCGTTTCAGGGCCCACAAATGTCCCTCGGCATCCGACCGATTGCGGAAGCGAGCAACAACAACTCGCTGCATTTGTGGTAACAGCCTAATGACCACCCACGGGTGAAGCCGTTCAGAATAACTCATAATCGAAGCATCTCCTTTTTTAGGGGAGCCAGAGCTAGCCCGTAGATGTTGCAGTGTCCCCGGGCTAGCTCTTGACTCTGGGCGTCTCAGCGCCCACTGTTATACTATAGCACAAAAATATTTTATTATAACATATTTTTAAAAATTTTGTAACAAAGGGAGCTATCAGCTATCAGCTATCAGCTATCAGCTATCAGCTATCAGCTATCAGTTATCAGCTATCAGCTATCAGCTATCAGCTTATGCGCTACGCGCACGCGATCGCGTTCAGCTTGTGAATAACATTGGTGTCGAAGCCTATGCCACAAAGTTGGCCGCTGACTGCTGACCGCTGACTGCTGACCGCTGACGGCTGACGGCTGACTTCTGACTTCTAACTTCTGACTTCTAACTTCTGACTTTCCCTCACTCCTCAAGTAAACCCTTCAACACCTCTTCCGTAAAAGGATTCTTACCAGCCCGGAGCTGATCTATCCATTTTTGCCGTTGTGCTTTCAACTTATCATCACTATGGGTCAAGTCTACAAATGCCTGAAAGTCTGATATGGCTCCTGCGGTATCCCCAGTCAGAGCCCTAGCAAAACCACGACTATCTTGATATTTTTTTTGATAAAATCCAATTGCTTTGGCTACTGCTTTTTCACAGGCATCCATCACGTCAGCAGCATATCCATGGAGACTACCAAACCTACAGAGTGCGTTCCAATAATAAGCATAAATGTCTAGGTTTGGATCTAGTTCTTGTGCTTCTTTATAGAGAGATAGGGCTTTGGTTATTTCACCTTGTCTTGCTAACTGCTCACCTTGTTTAACTTTAGCAGCTGCTGCTAGCTGTTTGGCTTTTATCTCTGGCTCTAATTCTAGCTCCGGATTCCATTCTTTTGCTTCTTGAAACTTAGCAATAGCACCCTCAACATCCCCCTCTTTAGCTAACTCCTCACCTTTTGTAACAAGAGCGAGCACTTTTGCTCTTTTTTCTGGATCCAATTCTAGTTCCGAATTCCATTCTTTGGCTTGTTTAAACTTAGCAATAGCACCATCCACATCCCCCTGTTTAGCCAACTCCTCACCTTGTTCAACCAAAGTGGGTGCTGCCAGGTATTTAGCTTTTATCTCTGGATCGAATTCTACCTCTGGATTCCATTTTAAGGCTTTTTGGAACTTAGTAATAGCACCATCCACATCCCCCTGTTTTGCAAACTGCTCACCTTGTTTAACCAAAGTGGGTGCTGCAGCTATTTTGTTATCTGAATCTTGGCATTTCTTTAAGCTATCTAAGGATTCAGGATGATCCACAAAGTAATCTTCAAGCAACTTACAGCCCCGAGCCAGCATCTCACCTAAATCTTCAACCGCCCAGACTCTGACCGTTCTGTCATATGATGCCGTAGCGAGGGTTTTACCATCGGGACTAAACCTTACACTCGATACCCAGTGTTGATGTCCTGAAAAGAGTGCTAATTGATTGCCCTGTAAATCCCAAACTCTGACCGTTTTGTCCGATGATGCCGTAGCGAGGGTTTTACCATCGGGACTAAAACTTACACTCGATACCGAGTCTTGATGTCCTGAAAAGAGTGCTAATTGATTGCCTTGTAAATCCCAAACTCTGACCGTTTTGTCACCTGATGCCGTAGCCAGGGTTTTACCATCGGGACTAAAACTTACACTCGATACCGAGTGTTGATGTCCTGAAAAGAGTGCTAATTGATTGCCCTGTAAATCCCAAACTCTGACCGTTTTGTCACCTGATGCCGTAGCCAGGGTTTTACCATCGGGACTAAAACTTACACTCCATACCGAGTCTTGATGTCCTGAAAAGAGTGCTAATTGATTGCCCTGTAAATCCCAAACTCTGACCGTATGGTCTCCTAATGCCGTAGCGAGGGTTTTACCATCGGGACTAAAACTTACACTCCATACCGAGGATTGATGTCGTGAAAAGAGTGCTAATTGATTGCCCTGTAAATCCCAGAGTCTGACCATTTTGTCCCTTGATGCCATAGCGAGGGTTTTACCATCGGGACTAAAACTTACACTCCATACCCAGTGTTGATGTCGTGAAAAGAGTGCTAATTGATTGCTCTGTAAATCCCAAACTCTGACCGTTTTGTCCCTTGATGTCGTAGCGAGGGTTTTACCATCGGGACTAAAACTTAAACTCCATACCCAGTCTTGATATCCTGAAAAGATTGCTAATTGATTGCCCTGTAAATCCCAAACTCTGACCGTTTTGTCCGCTGATCCCGTAGCCAGGGTTTTACCATCGGGACTAAAACTTACACTCCATACCGAGTCTTGATGTCCTGAAAAGATTGCTAATTGATTGCCCTGTAAATCCCAAACTCTGACCGTTTTGTCATATGATGCCGTAGCGAGGGTTTTACCATCGGGACTAAAACTTACACTCGATACCGAGTGTTGATGTCCTGAAAAGAGTGCTAATTGATTGCCCTGTAAATCCCAAACTCTGACCGTTCTGTCGTATGATCCCGTAGCCAGGGTTTTACCATCGGGACTAAAACTTACACTTGTTACCGAGGATTGATGTCCTGAAAAGAGTGCTAATTGATTGCCCTGTAAATCCCAAACTCTGACCGTTTTGTCCGCTGATCCCGTAGCCAGGGTTTTACCATCGGGACTAAAACTTACACTCCTTACCGAGGATTGATGTCCTGACAAGAGTGCTAATTGATTGCCCTGTAAATCCCAAACTCTGACCGTTTTGTCCCTTGATGCCGTAGCGAGGGTTTTACCATCGGGGCTAAACCTTACACTCGATACCCAGTGTTGATGTCCTGAAAAGAGTGCTAATTGATTGCCCTGTAAATCCCAAACTCTGACCGTTTTGTCACCTGATGCCGTAGCGAGGGTTTTACCATCGGGACTAAAACTTACACTCGATACCGAGTCTTGATGTCCTGACAAGAGTGCTAATTGATTGCCCTGTAAATCCCAAACTCTGACCGTTTTGTCATATGATGCCGTAGCGAGGGTTTTACCATCGGGACTAAAACTTACACTCGATACCGAGTCTTGATGTCCTTGAAATCTTCTCTTTTCTTTGAATTTACTAAGACTTTGCTGTAGAGCATAGAGAGGACTGATGGCAGGATAGTTATCCAGGGAGCGACCATCTTTCACCATATTAAATAGCTCTTGCCCAGTCTCCATGGCTGAGTATAAAAGCTCTTGCTCGCCATAGTAACCATTATCCCCTGGTAAGCGTCGTAAAACACTAAGCGCTTGTTGTTCTAGTCGCGTGGCTTCTCTTTGTTTTCTAACTTCGATCCCAGTCACCACAGCAACAATTAACGAAAAACCCAGTACAATACCACCTATGCTGATGATCCGCTTCGCTTTCTTTTGAGCTTCAGTTAACGTATCATTGGCTTTAGCTAATATTCGACTTTCTTCTGCCAATACCCTGCGGTCTAATTCCTGACCAGCCGCCAAAAACTGATAATCCAAATCGCTCAAACTTTTACCCCTAGCCCAAGCTTGAGCATTCTCTAACGCTACCCCCCGCAACAAACGAGATTCATCCTGACACCCAGAATCAACCCAAGCCGTAAACGCTTCAGAATAGGGACGCAGTCTGGCTAATTCTTGTTTAACCCAATCACTATCGAAAACACTGCCATAAATCCGGTTGTTAACCCTCAAATAGCCATTGCGCTCCACTACCAACCCCGATAGCCTTAATTCCGTCTGTTCTTCACTACCATCAGCAGCAAGACTACCCTGATCTAATACGTGCTGATACAATCCCAACAGCCTACTCGCCCGTTGCTCATTTCTGAGAATGCGATCGCGTATGGTCTTCAAGTGCTCTGGCTTATCCTGAGATACCCAATTCTCAATAATCTGGGTACGGGCGACCTGTTCAACTTTAGTGCTGCAATGGGATCCCCCTCCCGTCCCCCTTAATAAGGGGGAAGCTTGAGCATGGTTCGATTCCCCTCCAGAAGTGCTATGGATGGTACCCCCTCCAGAAGTTCCCCCCTTGTTAAGGGGGGTTAGGGGGGTACCCAATCCTGAAGTGCGATGGATGGTACCCCCTCCAAAAGTTCCCCCCTTGTTAAGGGGGGTTAGGGGGGATCCTTCTCCAGAAGTGCGATGGATGGTACCCCCTCCAGAAGTTCCCCCCTTGTTAAGGGGGGTTAGGGGGGTACCCAATCCTGAAGTGCTATGGATAGATCCCCCTCCAGAAGTTCCCCCCTTGTTAAGCTATGCTTTATAAACATCTTTCTTAACATAAAACTTGACAAAAAGAGTCAAGTGTGTGTTCTTGCTAGAATCGCCTCTGGCATCTATTATCACAAATATGGAACAATGGATATTGAAAGAGCTAGGA
>NZ_JAAHFZ010000124.1:0-5361 GCF_010672795.1 Moorena sp. SIO1G6 | reverse complement strand
ATAAATGTTGGGGATTAGTTGAAAATTTGATGCATTTAAGTCGTCATAAGCTCGATCATTATTTACGAGGTATGAGAGCTATGAAGCTTATACAGTCTACTTTTTAGCTCTCATGTCGCCCCCCCAGGTTCATTAACTAAGGAAATTACTCAATTATATTTAGATAATATCCAATTTTTTAATTATTAATTTTCGATGCTTAAACTAGCATAATAATTTTTGTTTATAAACTATACTAAAAAAAAACATAATGTCAATTTATACAAGTAATAAACCAAGTTTTAACGATTGTTGGAACCAAATCGGAGTGACAGGCGATCGCTCCTGCCCAGAACTAAAAACCTTCATTCATTGCCGCAACTGTCCGGTTTATTCTTTAGCAGGGCGCGGCTTGCTTGAACGTGAACCGCCTCCAGGTTACATTAATGAATGGACTAACTTACTGGTTTCCCAATCTGTCCCACAAGGTGAAAGTGCTCTGACACAACTAGGGGAAACCATATCCGTAATTATCTTTCGGCTAGGAGTAGAATGGTTGGCATTGTCGGCAAAGTTATTCAAAGAAGTAACCCAGCCTTGTGTTATCCACACCATCCCCCACCGCAGCAACGAGATATTACTGGGAATCGTGAATATTCGTGGGGAAATCCTAATGTGCGTTTCCCTCAGCAATCTCCTGGGTTTGGAAGATAATCCTGCTAACTCAGGTTCCGAGCAATCCAAAATCCAACAGCCCCTAACTCGAAAATCCAAAACGAATGTGAGTCCTGTCATGTATCAACGGATGGTGGTTGTGGAAATTGAGAGCAACCGATGGGTCTTTCCCGTTGATGAAATTTTTAGTGTTCAACGGTTTCATACTAATGAATTACTCGATGCACCAGCGGTTATTTCTAAAGCTACAGATACTTATACAAAATGGATAATTATCTGGCAGGATAAAAAGGTGAATTACTTGGACGATGAGTTATTGTTTTACACCCTCAATCGGAAGATTATGTAATCCAATGGGGTGATGGGGGTCAAGTGCTATCTATGTAGGTATTCAGGCGTCAGCTATGAGCTATGAGCTATCAGCTATCAGCTATCAGCTATCAGCTATCAGCTATCAGCTATCAGCTATCAGCTATCAGCTATCAGCTATCAGCTATCAGCTATCAGCTTTGGGTCTATGGCCACGCTACTTGAGGTGCGAACAGCTTTTGAATAAAATAAACTGACGGCTGACCGCTGACCGCTGACCGCTGAATGCTTAAAAAATATCATAAATCCAAACTCTAAACTCTAAAATCCTATGACAGACAGCGGACAAGATATGAGCAATTTCTCCATGTTGGATTTATTCCGCATGGAGGTGGAAAGCCAAGCAACGATATTAAATGACAATTTATTGGCTCTGGAAAGTAATCCTTCCTCCAGCCAAGAACTGGAATCCCTAATGCGTGCAGCCCATTCCATTAAAGGTGCTGCCCGGATTGTCCAAATTGATGCTGCCGTTAACATCGCTCATACTATGGAGGATTGCTTTGTGGCAGCTATGAATAAAACCATTACCCTCCAGGCAGATCACATTGATATCCTGCTGCAAGGTGTCGATTTCCTCCAACAAATCAGCCAAGTTAGTGAAGTTAATTTAGACCAATGGCTGTCTGAACATGGGCAAGCCATTGAAGGTCAGAGTATTGCGATCGCTAAAATTCTCGCACCAGAATCTGCACCCTCCTCCCCACAACAGCCATCTCCATCTCCTGCCCCTAGTACCTCCGGGCCACAGAAGTCGGAAAAACTAAGCGCTATAGATGATCCTTCCGAAGTTTCCACTCTCGATACTACGAATACAGCCATAGAGACTCATCAGCAAACTGTTGATCAGCACCATCTAGATCAACAAAATATTGATCAGGTAGTAACTCACCAGGCTCAAACCGATTCTCCCCCTCAAGTACCTAGTCAGGAGTCTGACAAGACCACGATAGAGATTGAAAGTCAACCCTTGGAGCAGACTGTTAGCCACAAGCCTCAAACCCCAGTGGCTGCCAAAGACAATCAATCCTCATCTACCCCAAAAAATGATTTAACTGAGCAACCATCGATGGCTTTGGATAGTGCCAAAAAGCCGGAAGCTAAAGAGAGAGTTGTGCGAGTCAGTGCTGAAAACTTAAATAGCTTAATGGGTTTAGCTGGTGAATCCCTAGTGGAGGCGAATTGGCTACAACCGTTTGCTGATTCTTTGATGACCCTCAAGAAACATCAAATGGAATTATCGAAGATCCTGGAAAAATTACAGGATGCTTTAGCAATATCCCAGGTCAATCAAGTGGGGGAGGAATATCTGAAAGTCGCTCGACAAAAGGAACAGGAATGTCGAGAAATTTTAGGCGATCGCATGAGTGAACTGGAACTGTATGCTCGTCGCACTGCTAATCTTTCGGATCGTCTTTACCGAGAAGTGATTGCGTCTCATATGCGTCCTTTTGCTGATGGGGTACAGAGTTTTCCTCGCATGATTAGGGATATAGCCAGAAAGCTGAATAAAAAAGTTAAATTAGACATTACTGGCAAATCTACGGCAGTAGATCGAGATATTTTACAGAAACTAGAAGCACCACTGACTCATATTTTGCGTAACTCTGTAGACCATGGTATTGAACCTCCCCAAGAGCGTGTAGCAATGGGGAAACCAGCCCAAGGCACAGTGCGACTGGAAGCTGTTCATCGTGGTGGGATGTTATCGATTACTGTTGCTGACGATGGCAAAGGCATAGATCCAGAGAAATTGCGGGAAAAAATTGTCCGCAAAAAAATGATCACCCCAGAGATGGCAAGCCAGCTAGCTGAACATGAGCTGATGGAGTTTCTATTTTTGCCGGGATTTTCTACTGCTAAGCAGGTAACCGAAATTTCTGGTCGTGGGGTTGGTTTAGATATTGCCAAGAGTATGGCACAAGAGGTAGGTGGCACCCTGCGAGCTACCTCTAAGCTAGGACAAGGAACGAGTTTCCACTTCCAATTGCCTCTGACTCTATCAGTTATTCGTACCCTATTAGTGGATATATATGGTGAACCTTATGCGTTTCCGCTAGCACGAATTGACCAAATTTTCATGGTAGATAAAAAAGAAATTTCTGTAGTAGAAAACCGGCAATATTTTACCCTTAATGATGAAAACATTGGACTGGTAGCTGCCCACCAAGTCTTGGAGTTAGATGACTCTTATATCAAATCTGAAACCCTACCAGTCGTGATCATCAGTGACCAATCGAATCGTTTTGGATTAGTAGTTGATAAATTTTTAGGTGAACGGGATTTGGTGGTTCGACCATTAGATCCGAGGCTGGGCAAAGTTCAGGATATCAATGCTGCTGCTTTGATGGGAGACGGTTCGCCGATTCTAATTGTGGATGTGTCAGATTTAGTGCGCTCCATTGATAATCTACTCAATAGCCGCCAGTTGAACCAAGTCAGTGCTGATACTGATGATACTGATATCCAACAGCGGAAACGAATTCTAGTAGTTGATGATTCCATTACCGTGCGGCAAATGGAACGTAAGTTACTGGAAAACCAAGGTTATGAGGTGGAAATAGCTGTTAATGGCATGGATGGTTGGAACGCTGTTCGTACCAACCCTTATGATTTAGTTATTAGTGATATTGATATGCCCCGCATGAACGGCATTGAGCTAGTCAGCCATATTAAAAGCCATGATAAATTAAAATCAATCCCTGTGATTATTATTTCCTATAAAGACCGGGAACAAGACCGTATTCAAGGTTTGGAAGCTGGCGCAGATTATTATCTAACCAAGAGTAGTTTCCATGATGATTCGTTGTTGAATGCGGTGATTGACTTAATTGGAGATTAGTGATTAGTGATTAGTGATTAGTGATTACTCCCGACTCCCGACTCCCGACTCCCTTATAAAAAAGTAATCAGCATTTTTATGACATGAAAATAGCAATTGTTAATGATTCAATGATGGCAGTAGAAACCCTGCGGCGTGTCTTGATGGGGGTTCAAGACTATCAAGTAGCTTGGGTGGCTAGTGATGGTGCCGAAGCTATTGCCAAATGTACCAAAGACCTCCCAGACTTAATTTTGATGAATTTGACCATGCCAGTAATAGATGGGGTTGAGGCAACTCGCCAGATCATGAAACATTGTCCCTGTGCGATTTTAGTGGTAACCGCTAGCATCCAGCAGAATTCATCGAAAGTATTTGAAGCCCTCGGATATGGAGCCTTAGATGCTGTCAGTCTGCCAGTTTTGGGCACTCGCGGTAACCCAGATGCTGCCCAGGAACTACTTACTAAAATTGCTACCATTGGTAAACTGATCGGAAAATCCACCCCAAATTCAAAATCCCCAGCCCGAAATTCCCAACTCCATCTTCCGCCGTTAATCGCAATTGGTGCTTCGACTGGAGGACCAAAGGCTCTAGCAACGATTCTCTCCAGCATACCAGCAAGTTTCAGTGCAGCAATTGTGATTGTCCAGCATGTGGATCTGCAGTTTGCTTCAGGATTAGTGCAGTGGTTGAATAATCAGACACCCTTGGTAGTCCAGCTAGCGTCTGACGGTAGCCGTCCAGAAGTAGGGAAAGTATTGATTGCTGGAACCAAAGACCACCTGTGTTTAACATCGAATTTGAGGTTAACCTACACCAGCAAACCCAGTAATTATCCCTACCGCCCCTCCGTGGATGTTTTTTTCAAAAGTTTAGCCGAGTACTGGAAGCGCAAGGGCACGGCTGTGTTGTTAACTGGCATGGGTAGAGATGGAGCTGAAGGGCTAAAACTGTTGCGCTCTAAAGGTTGGCATACTATTGCCCAAGATAAAAGCAGTTGCGTGGTTTATGGGATGCCGAAAGCAGCAGCAGAGTTGAAGGCGGCGGTGGAAATTTTGCCCCTAGACGCGATCGCACCTGCCCTAATCAAAGGATTCGCTTTTAAGCCTTAGGTAAATTCCTATAGCTCAATTCCAATATCATTTTTATTGCACAACATTGATCTCTTATAATAATTCTTAACAATAACTGACTATTAATCACAATTGGCATGACATAGTTTTCCCAGTTTGCCCAGAGTATTGAACAAAATTTGATAAACTGCTAAACAAATTAGCTAACCCCAAGTTATTTATCGATGCTGTACCTGATCTGATTGATAGCCGCTTAACCAAGCCCAATCATATCGGGATATATTAGGATGTAACGGTACAATACGGACAAATATGTATCTTACTCCAACCGAAGCTCAAAAACGATATGGTTATAATCCCAAAACCCTAGCTAGATGGGCAGATGCAGGAAAAATCCAATGCATTAGGTCTCCTGGAGGTCACCGCCGCTATCTAGCTAGT
>NZ_JAAHFZ010000123.1:0-5672 GCF_010672795.1 Moorena sp. SIO1G6 | reverse complement strand
TTGGTATAATTCTGGTATCATTCTAACTTGATAGGTCGTCTTGACAATTTCTGACCTATCTTTTTTTACCATAATTCGCTCAATTTAATATATATCAAGGTTTACGGGGCGCTTGTCGCCCCCCCAGCTCAGTATCTATTTCTTTACAGCCATAGTTAAAGGCACTTCCCAGGATAGCTTTAACGGATTGGTTCTTAATATACTGCTTGAGGGGTTTAGTATATTGTTTTACCTCTTGCTTAGATAGGTCAGCAACCTTTAATTCCTTTTCCACTAAAGCTACAAAGGCTTTTAAGGCTTTAATCAAGAGTTTTTTCTGGGTATCTTGATCCGATAGTCCGGTATAATCTTTGATAGATTCTTTGAAAAAATCTTTAGTGTAGTCTTCTAGAGCGTCTTTGGCCAAGGGACCGATCACTTCTTTGGCGAGATAGCCACCGGCACTAGAAATTCCCCACAGTGCTAACCAATCTAGCATGATCTTGGTAGTTGTTTTTTGGTTTATCTATTATTATAGATCTTTAGGGAGCAGGGAGCAGGGAACAGGGAACAGGGAGCAGGCAAGACGCAAGACGCAAGAGGCAAGAGTTGGGACAGCCTGCCCCGTAATGAACCACTGTTCGCTCAAAAAATTGTAAACCCTAAATGCCTTTAGGGTTAAGATTTCAGGCTAGACCGCACTTAGTAAGAGCCTCGCTAGTTTTCCGCATTATAAGTAGGAAAGTCAGTATAACCTTCTTTACCTGGAGAATACCAAACTTTAACATCTGGAATAGGATTAAGAGGCCAATTATTAGCGAAGCGATCAACCAAATCTGGATTACTCAGAATCGGTCTTCCGAAAGCAATTAAATCCGCCACACCTTCTTGAATTGCCGCTTCTGCTGTTTCTTTACTATAGCCGCAATTACCAATAATTGGACCATCAAAAACGTTTCTAAGCTCAGCCAAAGTCATCGGTTCTCCTAATTCATGAAATCCAAACGCCAACCCATCTAATACATGGATATAAGCTAACCCATAACTGTTTAACTCTTTAGCTACATAAAGAAATGTTTCACGATAATCCACAGACCCCATATCATTAAATAAACCATTAGGAGACAAACGAACCCCCACTCTATTGACTGGGAAAACAGTTATTACAGCTTCGATTACTTCTTTGAGTAAACGATATCTATTCTCAATAATACCACCATAGTTATCTGTTCTTTGGTTGGTTTTAGATTGCAGAAAAGAGTCCAGTAAATAACCATTAGCTGAATGAATCTCTACCCCATCAAAACCTGCATGTTTGGCATTTTCAGCCGCTTTTTTATACTCTTCTACTATTTGGGGTATTTCTTCAGTTTCCAGGGCTCGTGGAGTTTCGTGAGGCTGTTTTCCCTGAGGGGTATGAACATATTCTTCGTTAATTTTAATGGCTGAAGGAGCAACAGCTAGCTTACCATCATGGAAACTACTATGAGAAGCCCTACCACAGTGCCAAAGCTGCAAAAATAATGGCGTATTCTTAGAGTGTACACTACTAACAACTTTTTTCCACCCTTCAGTTTGTTCCAGAGTATAAATACCAGGAGCATTTACCCAACCGTTAGCTTGAGGGGAAATAAAAGTACCTTCAGTGATAATTAGACCTACTCCAGTTCTTTGAGTATAATATTCCACCATTAAATCATTGGGAATACCCATATTAACTGCTCTCCCTCTAGTTAAAGGAGGCATTACTACTCGGTTTTTTAAAGATAAATCACCTAATTCAAAAGGGCTTAGTAGTTTGGACAAAGAGAGTGGAGCCGTCATTTATTGTACCCCTCAATGTAAATTGACTCAAATCCATTTAAACAAAATATAGCAATCCTAAATGATTTGTGACAAGTTAGGGGCTTGGTATGTTTTGCTCAAGCGCCAGGGTTAGGTTGCTGCCCGTAACGCACCACTGCTGGGTCAAACAACTTTTAGGAGATGCACCCGATGGGAGAGTGTGGGAAGAAAGAATAGGGTATATTATATAGCTGTTTTCATAGTAATAATATATATATGATATAGGTTTTTTCCCGGGTGGATATCGGAACCTATAGCCAGAGCTATTCATACTGATCAAATTGCACAACTGTTTTCTTGGATGGGGGGAAAGGTTAGCAACAGACCAAGAAAGCCAAAATGCGATTGACCAAAGGTCACGCTACGCGATTGGCCGTAGGCCACGCTAAAAGCGAACGCGCTTGTGGCTGGGTGCATCTCCTAAAAGCTGTTTGACCTGGTGGTTGGAATGGGCATCAGGCGTGGAACGGGCATCTTGCCCGTTTCATTTCCGGACGGACTGTCCCAACACTGGCTACCGATAAAATCAGGGCGAGCCCGTCCCTAAAGCACCACTAGCCACTAAATTCTAAATTCTTCATTCTAAATTCTTCATTCTAAATTCTTCATTCTAAATTCTTCATTCTTCATTCTTCATTCTAAATTCTTCATTCTAAATTCTTCATTCTAAATTCTTCATTCTAAATTCTTCATTCTAAATTCTTCATTCTAAATTCTTCATTCTAAATTCTTCATTCTAAATTCTTCATTCTGAATTCTTCATTCTAAATTCTTCATTCTAAATTCTAAATTCTAAACTAAACCCCAGTAACACCTCATTTCCTGTTAACACTACAGGCATTGCTACTACTTCCACAGGTTGATTTGCCAGATAAATTTCTACCAGTTTATCCTGAGGATTAATCAACCAACCCAAACGCAAGCCACTGGCTAGATACTCTTGGATTTTCTCCTGTAGGGGCTTTAATCGATCTGTCCGTGAGCGCAACTCAATCACAAAATCGGGGCAAATGGGTGGAAAACCTTCTCTTTCTGTTTGACTCAGTGCTTTCCATCTTTCCAGCGCTACCCAAGCTACATCGGGAGAGCGATCGCCACCACCTGGTAAACTAAACACAGTCTGAGAGCTAAACACAACCTTAATATTTAAAAAACCAGCGATGCACAGAATTTTTTCTCTGTTCCCGATTCCCGACTCCCCAGGGCTGTTTCATTCTAAATTGCAATATTTTATGCATTGACGAGGATACGTCTTTTCAGCCTTCGAGCATTCAGGTATGTGATGGCTGAAAGCCTTTAAACTCGTTACCTAGATCCAGAATGAAATAACCCTGCCGACTCCCGATTCCCGACTCCCGATTCCCGATTCCCGATTCCCGACTCCCGATTCCCGACTCCCGACTCCCGATTCCCGACTCCCTAAAATAAATAGATTATCCGCCCCTAACGCTGATTCTGCAATTTTCTCATTTCCTCTTGCACCCCCACTGCCACCTGCAAGGCTTGATCTAGCACTCGTCCATACTCACTGGCCTGATCACTCAAGTGCAGGGCAGTCAAGGTGGTTAAATTAGTAGTAAATAGCTGAGGATTCTTAGTAATAAACTGCTTATTCTCTCTGAGAATTCGTTCTGTCTTCAAGGCACGCACTAAATCCGTTTTCATCACCTTAAGGGCTTCGAGCACTCGCTCCCGATTGCTGAGACCAACACCTGGATTACCAGCTTCTTCCAATTGATCATTAATGTATACAGCTCTAATCACCGTATTGTATCGATCCACTTCTTTCACCAGCCGTCTAACTGCCTTATATTTCAACCATAGAAAGGTACCTCTACCCAATTTGATCAGGAAATCTCCTGGTTCTTTTGGTTTCTCTAGGAAAAAACCTCTGACTCGGTCTGGCTTCTCCCCAATCAAATTGCTGAGATAATCCTCTGAAATCACCAAGTCCTGCAAATCAGGTCGCATAGTTGTCCGTGCCTATGATAAGATAGTGGTCGAGAGCCTTCTAGTCTATAAGCTTAACATGGTATTAATACCTTACCGTTAAGTTCAGGAGACCTGTTAGGGGTCAGGGGCATGACTGGGTATATGGTAAGCATTCAGCGGTCAGCGTTTAGCGGTCAGCCTTTGGCCAATGGCACCTCAAGTAGTGTGCGTGTAGCGCATAAGCTGATACGCGACACGCTGATAGCTAATAGCTGATACCTGAATAGCTACGGTATATGACCACATAAAACAAGGATGCGATCGCATTCCCAATACTAATCATAAAAAGCCAGTTAACTTACTAACACAAACGAAAACTTAGCTAAAACTGCACCAAGCAATACTAAGTTTCCTCAATACACTGCAAGTCTCTGGCCTTAAAACGCACTGGCATCCCATCAGACGGATAAATCAAAAGGTTTGTATACAGTTATAAAAAGTGTCACATAGTCTAGCAATCTCTACAACTATTTGGTATACTTAAGGGAGGTTACTGATACCACTACGTAAGGCGGTCGAACTTACGGGACTCTCCAGAAATACCTTTCGCAAGTATGCAGATAATGGCACGATCAAATGCGAACGCACCCCAAGTGGTTACAGACTCTTCGATACAGAAAGCTTACTCACCTTCGGAAAGGCGGGCAAAACTGTGGTTGCTACTATCTGTTACTGCCTCCTCAGCAGCCAAAAACAAAGGAATGACCTTAATCGACAGGTTGCTTATATGCACTCCCTCTATCCAGAAGCGGAAATCATCTTTGACATCGGATCAGGACTTAACTACAAAAGATTTGGGCTTAAAACCATACTGGAGCGACTTATGCGTGGGGATCAGCTCACAATTATTGTTGCCTGTCTCGACAGACTTACCCGGTTTGGGTTTGAACTCTTTGAGTACTTGGTTAGAAGTTACCGTAAGAGTAGTGCAGCCTTTATAGTTGGTAAATTATGCAGCATAGGGTAAAGGTTTTGTAGTAAGGCTGCACTACTCTAAGGTTTCATCTCCGGTCAGTCTCAACGGTGGAAAAATCATGGGATCCGACAACCCTGAAAGCTGTCTTTGATCAGAATTTACCGCCGATATTCTCTCAATCATTCACGTCTGCTCTTGTAGAGTCCAAGGACTCAGGAAATACGGTTCAAAAATCAAAAAAGATCCGACTATTCCTAAAAGCTGACCAACGTCAATTGATTAATCGCTGGTTTGGAGTGTCCCGTTATGTTTTCAACAAGACCGTAGAAATCCTCAAAAATGGCGAAGTTAAAGCTAACTGGTTGGCCATCAAGACTGACATCCTTAACAGTCTTCCTGAATGGTGTAAAACAGTACCTTATCAAATTAAATCGATAGGGATAAAGGATGCCTGCACTGCGGTCATAGAGGCTAAGAAAAAATACAATTTGACTGGGCAAATTAATCGAGTTCGCTTTAGGTCTCGAAAAACTCCTGTTCAGTCTTGCTACATCCCAAAATCCGCTGTTTCAGTAAAGGGGATCTACCCTACAAAATTAGGAGAGTTAACCTTTGCTGAAAGCCTACCAGATCACCTATGTGACTATCGATTAATTAGCACCAATGGGGACTATTATTTAGTAGTCCCTTACAAAGCAACTCGAAACAAAGCCGAGAATCAAGGCAAGGTAGTTGCTCTCGATCCTGGTGTTAGAACTTTTTTGACGTTTTTTAGCTGTCCGGCAAAAGAAGCCCCACACCTAATGCGTAGCATAGGTGTGGGATGAATTTTGCACAGGGTATTATAAAATTGCTATAATATATGTACTGATAAACAAAGCCGTTCGCGTAGCGTGGCCTACGGCCTTAAATGCTGGGCAAGTCAGCCACTTACGTGCCT